>DMZE01000023.1 GCA_003492055.1 Cellvibrionales bacterium | reverse complement strand
GAACCTTACCGATTACGGTGCTTTTGTTGACTTAGGCGGTATTGATGGCCTACTTCACATTACAGATATGGCTTGGAAGCGTATTAAGCACCCAAGCGAAATCGTAACTGTTGGTGACGAAATCGAAGTTAAGATCTTGAAATTTGATCGTGAGAAGAATCGCGTATCTCTGGGCTTGAAACAATTAGGTGATGATCCATGGGGCGATATCAAAGGTCGTTACCCAGAAAAGACTATTGTTAAAGGTGTTATCACTAACTTAACTGATTACGGTTGCTTTGCTGAATTAGAAAGCGGCGTTGAAGGTCTAGTACACGTTTCTGAAATGGATTGGACTAACAAAAACGTACATCCTTCAAAAATCGTCAACTTGGGTGATGAAGTAGAAGTGATGATTCTTGATATTGATGAAGAGCGTCGTCGTATTTCGCTTGGCATCAAACAGTGTCAACAGAATCCTTGGGATGCATTTGGTTCAATTCATGCCAAAGGCGATAAAATCTCAGGTACGATTAAGTCGATCACTGATTTCGGTATCTTTATCGGACTCGACGGTAATATCGATGGCTTAGTTCACTTGTCTGATATCTCTTGGACAGAAACTGGCGAAGATGCCGTTCGCGGATACAACAAAGGCGATGAAATCGAGACAGTAATTCTTGCTATCGATTCTGAGCGTGAGCGTATTTCGTTAGGTGTTAAGCAGCTTGAAGAAGATCCATTCTCTGACTTTGTTGCTGATAATGACAAAGGCAAGATCGTTAAAGGCACCGTTAAATCAATGGATGCGAAAGCAGCTATTATTGATTTAGGTGGCGATATCGAAGGAACGCTTAAAGGCTCTGAAATTTCTCGTGAGAAAGTTGAAGATGTCCGTAATGTTCTGAAAGAAGGCGAAGAGCTTGAAGTTAAAGTGATCAGCGTTGATCGCAAAAACCGAGTAATTGGTCTATCTATCAAAGCGAAAGATGTAGCTGATGAGCAAGAAGCGATGCGCCAGCACCGTGATGCCGAGCCAGCACCTGCCGCTTCAGCAACAACCATTGGCGATTTAATTAAAGCCAAAATGGACGATAAATAGTCAATCTGACTATTTATTTCTGTTAGACGCCACCAGAAGTCAGCGTACTTCTGGTGGTCATCTAACGCTTTTCTCCCTCATTTAATCTAAATTCTTCCAAAATATGATGGAAATCAGTGTCTTGCTGATCAACATCGGTATTGTGCCAACAATTTTAATGTGCTTTTATGTGGAACAGATCGCAACCTTGGCTATACTCATTAGCTAAGACCGCAAGTGTTTGCTTGCAAGTTCGCTCTGAAACTGGGTATTTAGGACAAGATCATGACTAAATCTGAATTAATTGAACGTATTGCTGCGCGTCAAGTACAGCTGTCGACCAAAGATGTCGAATTAGCCGTTAAATGTGTTATTGATCAAATGGTTAATGGGCTTGCATCGGGTGAGCGTATAGAAATTCGTGGTTTTGGTAGTTTTAGCCTCCACTATCGTGCTGCACGTGTTGGCCGTAACCCTAAAACGGGTGAGCAGGTTCAATTAGCAGGCAAGCATGTGCCGCATTTTAAGCCAGGTAAAGAGATGCGTGATCGAGTCAATGATAGTTTGAACCGTTTTCAAGCAACGTACTTTAATCCTTAGCCTTTCTTTTTAGGGGTCAATCTTGGCTCCTGATCTTAATTGGGTGATATCCAATTCTTCTTATAATGACATCCGAGCTCGCTGTGTTGAGAGCCTAGGGATGTTTGTTCTTCCCGTTTTATCTTGCCTTATATTCCTTGGTGTTCCTTTTTCTGCCTTTGTCGCTGTATTGATGATCAATTAATCAATTATTTTTACGCATAGAGTAATGTACTTAGGCGTTAGGCGGTTATAATATTGTTTTTGTTCTGCAACCATCGAGCGTCTTATGGGTATCTTAAAAACCATCTTTTTGGTCATTATGGCTATTTTGGTTTTTGTTCTGAGTTTGGCGTTTATTACCCATAATCAGACCCCCATAGGTATTAACCTATTATGGACGCAACTCCCTGAGCTGGCGGTTTCTAGCTGGTTAATTATTTTCTTTGTTGCTGGTGGTCTTGTCGGTTTAGCCGTGTCCTCCTTAATGCTTATTAAAGAAAAGCAGGCTCGCTTGCGGGTTGAAAAACGCTTACGTACTACTTCAAAATTAATTACCGGACAAACCTCTTAGCTCATGGTAGATGTTGCATTTATTGCGCTAGTCACTGTGGCTATTGCTATCGGCTATCTTCTGGGTCGTCGCTCATTAAAAAAACGCGGTGCCGATAGCTTTCCGCTATCGTTCGATAAAAACTATTTTCAAGGATTAAATTTTTTACTGAATGAGCAGCCAGATAAAGCGGTTGATGCCTTTGTTGAATCTCTCGATGTTAATACGAATACGCTCGAAACGCATTTGGCGCTGGGCAAGCTCATGCGTAAACAAGGGCAGGTCGATCGCGCTATTCGGATACATCAAAATTTATTAGCGCGTCCACAGTTAGATATTGCTCATCAGCACCAAGTGCATTTAGAGTTAGCACGAGATTTTATGGCCGCCGGTTTATTAGATAGAGCGGAGATGCTATTAAAAGAAGTGATAGCAGAGTCGAGCGCTTTGCGTGGCATTGCCCAACGCTATTTATTGGATATTTTTCAAGATGAGCGTGAGTGGTCTGATGCTATACAGGTTGCTGAGGCATTAGTGAGTAGTCGCTATATAAAGTCAACACCTGACAAGCGGCGAACGCTGACGCAAATGATAAGCCATTTTTATTGCGAGCTGGCAGAAGAGTCGAGCCAGAAAAACGATACGGTAATGGCGAGAAAGTATTTAGATAAAGCGTTGATAGCTGATAAAACGTCAATAAGAGCGGCATTGTTAATGGGCGCTTTAGAAAACCAAGATGGCCGGCATAAGCAGGCAGTTAAAGTGCTCTCTCGAGCGGTGGCGCAAAACCCTTCGCTAATGTCTGAGTGTTTGCCTGAATTATATAAAGCCTATATTGCGGTAGATCCTGTCGGTGGATTTAATCAGGTATTAAGTTTTGTTGAATCACAGGTGGCTCAGCATCCGTCAATTACTGCCTTGTTGTTTATGGTCGATCAATTATTAATTCGTGCCGAAAGTGAGCCTTCACGTCAGCAACAAGCGCATGATTTACTGTCGCGCTATTTGCGTGATAGGCCATCATTAGCGGGTTTAAATAAAGTGATTACGCTTCAGATTCCACGTTTAAGTGCCGATATAGCCAGTGATGTTATTTCGCTGCAAAGCTTAGTTCAGCGTTTATTAGAAAAGCGTTTAAACTATCAATGCAGCAGTTGCGGTTTTACGGGAAGACAATTACATTGGCGTTGCCCGAGTTGTAAAGGCTGGGATCAAATGGAACATGTTAAGGCTGTTGAGGCTAATTGATCGCTTGCTTTAATAAAAGTCTTATTCTTATTATAAAATGTGTAGATAAAATTTATGAATTCAACGGTTGTCACTCATAGTCCTGAGATTAAAAGCCCTTTTATTGTTGCCTTTGACTGTGCTGATTTAGCATCGGCAAAGCATTTGGCCGATCAGTTATCACCAAAGTTATGTCGGGCAAAAGTCGGTAAAGAATTGTTTACCGCCTGTGGTATGGCCGTGATTGATATGTTGCATGGCAAGGGTTATGAGGTTTTTCTGGATCTTAAATACCATGATATTCCTACCACTGTGGCCAAAGCAGTGGCTGTTGTTGCTAACGCCGGTATCTGGATGGTGAATGTGCATGCCAGTGGCGGACATCGCATGATGAGCGCAGCAATAGAGGCGGCTTCACAAACGCATTTAATTGCGGTGACAGTATTAACCAGTATGACGGATG
>DMZE01000029.1 GCA_003492055.1 Cellvibrionales bacterium | reverse complement strand
GCTAAGGCGGCGGCGGAAAATTTTATCACCTGTATGGTTTAACAAATATAAGCTCCGGGCTAGACGATGTTAAGTTTCTTTTCTTACCTTTCTTTCTTTCTTTCTTTCTTTTTTTCTTTATTTCTTTCTTTCTTTCATGAGTCGCCTTTTAAATTAGACGATTAAAATTGACTTCGCCATAGTAGTTTAGGTGGAGTGGACGCGCTAGCTTGTCGATTGTATGAGCTTATGATACAGATCTCATCTGTCCATCTTAGCCTGCGGTATCTCGCTGAATTTACTGATATTTTTGATTTTATCGACAAACCATTAAAAGTGTGATTTTTCACACCCGTAAAGCAGCAATAAAACGGCAATTTATAGTCTTCCATGACAACTCTTTGTTTCACCTTGAAGCGAATACGAATAAAATACTGGCCTTGAAATTAACCATTATAAAAACAACTACTAAATTTGAGGTTCTGTTCTGTCTACGCTCGAAATTTTAGCCGGCCCACCGGCGCTATCCGCCTTCAGATTAACCAAACTCCGTGAGCAGCTGAGCTCTATGTTGAGTGCGTCTGACTTTTCGTCCGTTGAGTTAATCGGCATTCAGGCAGACTATCTCCATGTGGTTGAATTGCAATCAAGCCTAGAAGCCGCTGAGCTGCAAGTGTTGAAGCAATTGCTTGTCTATGGTCCTGCTAATGACGATACGGCGAATCCTAAAATTGATGGGGCTAATTCCTCTGAGTGGATAGTCTCACCGCGCGTAGGCACCATCTCGCCTTGGTCTAGTAAAGCGACTGATATTGCGCGCAATTGCGGTCTTTCAATGGTAAGCCGTATTGAGCGAGCGATTAGCTATAAGCTCTGCTTGTCAGGTGCGGGAGCCGATAGTGCGGCCTTGTATAGTTTAATCCAGCCATTACTTTGTGATCGAATGGTTGAGACGGTATTTACTGAACAAGCTCAGTTAGCCCAGCTGTTTGAGCAGACCGAACCATTGCCAATGCAAAGCATTGATATTTTAGCTGATGGCAAGGCTGCATTAGTTTTGGCCAACACCAACCTTGGTCTAGCCTTGGCTGATGATGAAATTGACTACTTATTAGAAAGCTTTCTTGGCTTGCAGCGCAACCCGACTGACGTTGAGCTTATGATGTTTGCACAAGCAAACTCAGAGCATTGTCGCCATAAAATATTCAATGCCAGCTGGACGATTGATGGAGTTGATCAGACCGAATCATTATTTGGGATGATTAAAAACACCTATAAATCTACCGATGGCAAGGGCGTGTTAAGTGCTTATTCTGATAATGCCGCCGTTCTCGAAGGCAATGTTGCTGAACGTTTTTTCCCCGCGGCAGATTCACAGCAATATGGCTTTATCGAAGAGCCTGTACATTATTTATTAAAAGTTGAAACGCATAATCATCCTACTGCTATTGCGCCGTTCCCTGGTGCGTCTACAGGTTCTGGTGGTGAGATTCGCGATGAAGGTGCAACCGGTGGCGGAGCCAAACCAAAAGCAGGTTTAACCGGCTTCAGTGTTTCTAATCTCAATATTCCTGGCTTCGAACGTCCCTGGGAAGTCACTTATGGTAAGCCGGGCCGCATTGTTACCGCTTTAGATATTATGACTGAAGGCCCATTAGGTGGCGCGGCGTTTAATAATGAATTTGGTCGACCTAATCTTAATGGTTATTTTCGTACCTACGAGCAATTAGTGTCATGCAGCAGCGGTACAGAAGTGCGTGGTTACCATAAGCCTATTATGTTGGCCGGTGGTATTGGTAATGTGCGTAGTGAGCATGTTATTAAACAAGATATTTCTGCCGGCGCTTGTTTAATCGTATTAGGTGGCCCAGCCATGCTAATTGGTTTAGGTGGTGGCGCGGCTTCCTCTATGGCATCCGGGCAGAGCAGTGAATCACTGGATTTCGCCTCTGTGCAGCGTGAAAACCCAGAAATGGAACATCGCTGCCAAGAGGTGATTGATCGTTGCTGGCAGCTTGGTGAGCAAAATCCTATTGCGTTTATTCACGACGTAGGTGCCGGCGGTTTATCTAACGCTTTGCCTGAGTTAGTGAAAGACGGTGGCGTTGGCGGAGCATTTTCGCTACGCGATGTACCTTGTGATGAAAAAAGTATGTCGCCTTTGGCTATTTGGTGTAATGAGTCGCAAGAGCGATATGTTATTGCCGTTAATCCTGAAGACTTAGCGACTTTTGATGCAATTTGTATTCGTGAGCGCGCGCCTTATGCGGTTGTTGGTAATGCGGTTGCCGAAGATCATTTATCACTGGCAGATAGCCACTTCGATAACAATCCTGTTGATTTGCCGATGTCAGTGTTATTTGGCAAGCCGCCAAAAATGCACAGAGACGTAAACAGTATTGCACCACCTAAGCAGGCTCTCGATTTTAGCGGTGTTGAATTAGACGACGCACTCGAGCGCGTACTTCGTTTGCCTACAGTGGCTAGTAAAAGTTTCTTGATTACGATTGGTGATAGAAGCGTTGGCGGTATGGTTTACCGTGATCAAATGGTGGGACCTTGGCAGGTACCCGTAGCCGATTGCGCTATAACTTTGAACTCATATACCGGCTATACCGGTGAAGCATTAGCCATTGGTGAACGAACTCCAATAGCACTGTTAGATGCAGCGGCTTCGGCTCGTATGGCGGTAGCCGAATGTATTACCAATATCGCTTGTGCACCTATCGACGCGATAAGTGAATTAAAGCTGTCAGCGAATTGGATGGCTGCTGCGGGCTGTGATGGCGAAGATGCTCGACTTTACGAAGCAGTTAAAGCCGTTGGTATGGAACTTTGTCCTGCGTTGGGTATTGCGATTCCTGTCGGTAAAGATTCGATGTCAATGAGCACGCGATGGCGCGACGGCGATACTGATAAAGAAGTGACTTCACCATTGTCGCTAATTGTCACTGCCGCGGCGCGTATTAGCGATGTAAGAAAAAGTGTTACGCCGCAACTCCAAGATATTACAGAGCCTACGGTTTTACTGCTTGTTGATATTTCTTCTGGCCAGCAGCGTTTAGGTGGCAGTGCATTAGCGCAAGTTTACAATCAGCTAGGAAGCGAAGTAGTTGATGCCGATTCTGCAGATGCTTTAGCGGGTTTCTTTGCGGCTACACAGTCGTTGCTTCAGCAAGAAAAAATTCTCGCCTATCATGATCGTTCTGATGGTGGTTTATTGGTCTCTGCATTAGAAATGGCCTTTGCTGGAAAAGTCGGCATTGATTTATATTTTGAAGGTTCTTCGGCACTCGATTGGGCCTTTAATGAAGAGCTAGGTGCCGTCTTGCAGGTTAAAGAGGCTGACCTCGAGTTAATAATGGAAGCCTATCAAGATCATGGTGTTTCATCCGTATCCGTACTGGGCTGTACTAACACCGAACGTCAGGTGCGAATTAATAGCGATAGTAATTTACTGTTAGATAAACCTTTATCTGAGCTGCATGCTATTTGGCATGAAACCAGTTTTGCCATTCAAGCGAGACGAGATAATGCCGATTGTGCGCAGTCGGAATTTGACGCACTTCGTGATGGTAGTGATACGGGCTTATTTGCCAAGCTTAGCTTTGATACCAATGAGGATATTACGGCTCCCTATATTAATACTGGTAGTCGTCCGCGCATAGCAGTGCTGCGCGAGCAGGGTGTTAACGGTCAATACGAAATGGCAGCCGCTTTTGATCGTGCAGGCTTTGAAGCTCACGATATTCATATGAGCGATATTCTTGCCGGTCGCACTAAGCTAGATGATTTTGCCGGTTTAGCGGCCTGCGGTGGATTCTCTTATGGTGATGTACTCGGCGCCGGCGAAGGCTGGGCTAAAACCATATTGTTTAATAACATTGCGCAAGATCAGTTTGCAGCGTTTTTCAACCGTAAAGACTCTTTTTCATTAGGTGTGTGTAACGGATGCCAAATGCTCTCTAATCTAAAAGAGCTTATTCCTGGTAGTGATCATTGGCCGCGCTTTGTTCGTAATGAATCTGAACAGTTTGAAGCGCGATTGGTGATGGTTGAAGTACAGCCTACTGCGTCGGTATTTTTAAGCGGTATGGCCGGCTCGCAATTGCCGATAGTGGTTTCTCACGGCGAAGGTCGTGCTGAATTAAATGCTGCCGATCTAATGGCTTTGCAGTCGGCTAATAAAGTCGCCTTAAATTATATTGATCATAGTGGGGCGCCTACGCAGCGATATCCACTTAATCCCAATGGTTCTCCAGCGGGTTTGGCTGGCGTAAGCAGTGACGATGGCCGAGTCACTATTATGATGCCGCATCCAGAACGAACCTTTAGAACTGCTCAGCATTCATGGGCCCCCGATACTTGGGGTGAAGATAGCGCTTGGATGCGAATGTTCCGTAATGTTCGGGTGAATTTAGACTAAGCTTAGTTTTGATGTGCTGTGCATAGATTGGCTCATGGTATTTAAGGCCTTTAAAAAATAGGATTAGGCCTTATATCTATACAGCTCGGAAAATGTACAGCTTTATAGTGTTGTATGTCTATTAATTAATGCGCAGGCTAGTAATTAATGCGCAGGCTAGTAATACGCTAGCTAGTGACAAGCATAGACATAATGAATAAATGAAAGATAAATCTTAATTAGCCATTAACCGTTTTTAATATTAATAGTGCGACAAAAAAGAAATTATGAATCAATATTCTGTTTGGAAATACCTTATTCTTATTGCTGCATTAGCGATAGGCGTTATTTATTCACTACCTAATTTATATGATCCCGACCCTGCGGTTCAGGTGTCTGGTGAAAGTAGTACGCTTATACTTGGTGATACCGAGCTGAGCTCAGTGACTAAGGCCTTAGCCGAAAATAACGTTGCTATTATTAATGCCACTGTTATCGACAATAAATTAATGGTTCGTCTCAATGAGCGTGACCAGCAATTAATGGCTAAGCGTATTATCCAAGATACCCTAGGCCAAGAGAATTACGTTGTCGCTTTAAACCTCGCCCCAACAACGCCAGATTGGTTGCGTTCGTTTGGTGCAGGCCCACTAAAATTAGGTTTGGATTTAAGCGGTGGTGTGCACTTCTTAATGGAAGTCGATACGGCTGCTGCCATCGATATTCGCTTACGTTCAAGCGTGTCAAATTATAAAACTCTATTAAGAAAAGATAGAATACGTGGCACTATTCAGTTGAATGATGGCGTGGTGACAGGCCGCTTCAAAACCGAAGAGTTACGCGATAGCGCCTCATCATTGGCCTTTAAAGAAATGCCAGAAATGAGCCGTAGAAAATCAGTTGATGGCGATAGCTATATTTTAGAATTAGAGCTTGGCGAACAAGCCATTCTTAATTTAGAAAATGAAGCCGTTGCACAAAACTTAATTACGATAAGAAATCGGGTTAATGAGTTAGGTGTGTCTGAGCCTTTGGTTCAGCGTCAAGGTCGCAATCGTGTGGTTGTTGAATTGCCAGGTGTTCAAGATACGGCAACCGCTAAACGTATTTTAGGTAAAACCGCTAATTTAGAGTTTCGATTAGAAGCCAGTATGGATGCGGCTAGCTTTAACCGTGAGCAATTCGCTTACGAAGATCGCACTGTGCAATTAGAGCGAGACATTATTGTTACTGGCGAAAGTGTATCCGGTGCGCGCTCTGCTTTTGATGAGAATTCACAGCCACAAGTGAGTATCGATCTTGATGCTGATGGCGGAAAGATGATGCACCGAGTTACACGCCATGCAGTTAAGCGCAAAATGGGCGTGTTATTTATTGAGCGCAAAACACGTAAAGTCGGTAATGCGATTAATGATAATGGTGATTTAGAACCGGTTTATGAGCGCTATGACCAGCGTCGCGTCATTAACCTTGCGACTATTCAATCGCCATTGGGTGCTAGCTTTAGAATTACCGGCCTCGATAGCGCGGCAGAAGCGTCAGAGCTTGCCTTATTATTACGTGCCGGTGCACTAGCCGCGCCAATGGAGTTTGTAGAAGAGCGAACAATAGGACCGTCATTAGGCGCAGAGAATATTGCCTTAGGTATTAAATCTGTCGTTATCGGCTTGTCCTTTGTGGTTGTCTTTATGATCATTTTTTATAAAGTCTTCGGTATGGCTGCTAACCTTGCGCTCAGCATGAACCTGCTATTAATTATTGCCGTTATGTCTATGTTATCAGCAACCTTAACGCTGCCGGGCATTGCGGGTATTGTGTTAACTGTGGGTATGGCTGTAGACGCTAATGTATTAATATTTTCTCGCATACGAGAGGAGCTTAAAAACGGATTGTCACCTCAAATGGCGATTAACACCGGTTTTGATCGCGCTTTCCTAACTATTTTAGATGCCAATGTAACGACCCTAATTGCGGCGGTTATCCTTTATGCTGTGGGTACAGGGCCGATTAAAGGTTTCGCGATTACCTTATCGATAGGTATTTTAACTTCTATGTTTACCGCCATTATGGGTACTCGTGCATTGGTTAATTTATTCTATGGCGGTCGTAACGTTAAAAAATTAATGATTTAGTTTTTATTTTAAAATGGGAGCTTAGTGAGCTATTGGCTTAATTAACTATTAGCTCTATTAACTA
>DMZE01000014.1 GCA_003492055.1 Cellvibrionales bacterium | reverse complement strand
AATGCTTGAGCATGTACCTGATCCTGCCGCTATCGTGCAAGCCTGCGCCGACCTGTGCAAGCCCGGCGGTCACCTCTACTTTGCCACCATTAATCGTAATCCTAAAAGCTATTTGTTTGCCATTTTAGGTGCCGAACATATTTTAGGCCTACTGCCTAAAGGCACTCATGATTACGAAAAACTGATCAAACCATCTGAGCTATATGGCTGGATAAGAGAGAGTCATTTAATATTAAATGACTCGACAGGCATGACTTACAATCCGCTTAGCAAAAAATATAAATTACACCCCACTAACTTGGATGTTAATTACTTATTGCATGCCACTAAGCCTGCATAATAACTGCCTAAGTAAACTTTAACGTGATACAAAAATAGGTGTAAACGAGAAGCGCTATGCCCAACACAGCACCACCAAAAAATAATGCGCCAGAAGCGGTACTGTTTGATCTCGATGGCACACTGGTTGACACAGCACCCGATTTTGTTATTGCTGTGAATCAACTTAGACATAGCCAACAACTTGAAAGCCTGCCTGCGGCTAGCATTACTGAGCACGTTTCTAACGGTTCTATTGCGTTAACGCAGCATGCACTTAACATTACGACCGAGCACGCTCAATTCGCATCGTTAAGACAAGCCTTACTAGACAATTATCTTAACTGTATAGGCCAATACTCCGCACTCTATAACGGCCTAGATGATTTACTTCAACGATTAAATAACGCAGCCATTCCATGGGGCATTGTTACCAATAAACCTATCGCCTATGCGCAGCCCCTTATTGAAAAATTACAGCTTGCCGATAGCTGTAATGTATTAATTTGTCCCGATCACGTGGCGCAAGTTAAACCCCACCCTGAAGGACTTTTTATGGCGGCCAAAAAAATAAATTGCGACGCCTCAGCAATAGCCTACATTGGCGATCATGATCGCGATATTGAAGCCGGTCGCGCCGCAGGCATGAAAACCATTGCCGCCGCTTATGGCTACATTGGTAATGAACAAAATATTGAAGACTGGCGAGCAGATAGCATTGCCAAACATCCACAAGATATTCACTCTACATTAGAACGGTTATTTTCATGCACAATTTAAACGAGCTTATCCACTACCAACCAGTCGCTAAGGCACTAGCCGGACGTAATATTTTAATTACTGGTGCGGGTGATGGCATTGGTCGCGCAGCGGCACTCAGTTTTGCGCACTATGGCGCAACCGTTATATTACTTGGCCGTAGCGAAGCTAAACTTGAAGCCGTGTACGACGAAATTGAATCAAACGGTGGCGTACAACCGGTTATTGTCACATTAGATCTTGATACCGCCACGCATCAGGATTATCAAAATCTCAATAACGAAATTATCGAAAATTTAGGCGCACTGCATGGCTTACTGCATAACGCTGGCATACTGGGCGAAATGAAACCACTCGCCCAATACAGTGAAGACACCTTTGCTCGCGTAATGAATATTAATCTCACCAGTAATTTTTTACTAACCAAAGCCGTGCTCCCCGCATTACAGCTAGCAGATAATGCATCGGTTATCTTTACCTCCTCTAGCGTTGGCCGAAAAAGTCGCGCCTACTGGGGAGGCTATGCGGTGTCTAAATTTGCGACCGAAGGTTTAATGCAAACCTGGGCCGATGAATTTGAAGGAACCTCTAACATTCGCGCTAACTCACTGAATCCTGGCGCAACACAAACCGCTATGCGCCGCCAAGCTTATCCTGGCGAAACTCCGAGTGACAATCCCGGCGCTGACGAAATAATGGGGGCTTATTTATTTTTAATGAGCTCTGATAGTGTGGGTATTAATGGTGAGCAATTGAATGCACAACTATTAAAAACAGCCACATAATAACCTGCTGCTAGACGCTTATCTGCTTCTCAGGTAATCTTACTTTTATGCACACCCTACATGAATTGATAAAAGGTTAATCCTACGTTGAAAACATTACAGCACTTATTCGATAACAATGCTGCTTGGGCAGAAAAAATCAAAGCCAGCGATCCCAAATTCTTTGATCGTCTATCGGAACAACAAACACCTGATTATTTATGGATAGGCTGCTCCGATAGTCGCGTGCCTGCCACGCAGATTATTAACCTACCACCGGGTGAAGTTTTTGTGCACCGTAATATCGCCAACGTGGTTGTACATAACGACACTAACTGCCTTTCTGTTATTCAATTTGCTGTAGAAGTTTTAAAAGTAAAACATATTATTGTCTGCGGCCACTACGGCTGCGGTGGTGTAAAAGCAGCCGTAGAAGATCAAGATCATGGTCTAATTAATGAGTGGTTAGCGCATATTAAAGAAGTTAAACAGAAACACCTAGCCGAGCTAACCGAGCTAAGCGCTGAACAAAAAAACAATAGAATGTGCGAGTTGAATGTTATTGAACAAGTCAAACATGTGAGCGAAACAGCCGCCGTTCAGCAAGCCTGGAAAAACGGGAACGCAGTATCGATTCATGGTTGGATTTACGATATCAGCGACGGCATATTACATGACTTAGAGACCACACTGCCTGCCAGCTAACGCTTAACCGATGCTTCGGCTAAACGCTTATTGACTAATCGAAACGTCAGATTAATTCTTGGTGACATAGCACGGCGGCTTTTTGCAATTTGATGTAACCAATGCTGCTGTGTCGCACCACGCATAATCAACACACTGCCATGCGGCAATAAAATATTTGCTTTTTGTGTTTTATCAAACTTATGTTTTAACTGAAATATACGCTCCTGCCCTAAACTCACCGAGGCAATCACTGGCGTCGAACCCAGCTCCTTCTCATCATCGGCATGCCAGCTCACACTGTCAGTACCATCGCGATATAGGTTCGCTAACACACTATTAAAGCGCGCCATGGCTAACTGCTCGACACGAGCTTTAATCGCCTGCAAAGATTCTGTCCAAGGCAAACCATAAGCGGTAATACCCGAATAGGTATAGGGAATACTTTCATCGCCATACCATGCCGAAAGGCGAGGCACATTATGAGTCTTGCCATACATAGTTATTTTTTCTTGCGTCCATGCAAGCGTCTCTTGCAATTGCGCAAAATAATGGTCGGCTTGATTAGTGGAAAAGCAGTGGCGGTAAAGCGCTAACTCACCATCAACTAAGGAGATTTTTTCTGCAGCATTGCTAGCATGCTCTTCAGGCTTATCCATAGACAAGCCTGCCTGCGAGAAAAGATCGTCTTTTATAATGACGGTCATAATGGCAGCCGTAAGACAGCCATACCGTTAAGCAATTAACCCATAGCGCTCGTTGAGCACATCGAGAATTTCAGCTTGTGGATTATCTGACAGCGGTAAAGCACGACCCATAATTTTTTCAGCCACACCCACATAAGTGTCTGATACCGCCATCAGCACTTCTTCGGGTAAAGCATTATCACGCGCTAACGCACTTCGCTCAGCCATACGATCTTTGTTTAATAAAATATCTGGATCGGGAAAATGATTCAGTAATAACTGACGAAAAGCTTCTTTAGAATTTTCAACAACCTTACCTTGACGATACTGACCGCCATCCCAAATACGTGATGAATCTGGCGTGCCGACTTCATCCATATAAATGAGCTTGTCATTACCTGCGGCATCTTTGACATAACCAAATTCGAATTTGGTATCAACAAAAACCTGATCAATTTTAGCTAAAGCGTCGCCAATCACATTGAAGCCTTCACGCAATAATGTTTCATAACGGCTAATATCATTCAGCTGTTGGAATTTAAAGGCTGCAAAATTTTGCTCTATATCGGTGCGCGTAATATTAACGTCATCGACTTCTGGAACGCCGGGAATGCCTTTAAGTATTCCTTTGGTCGAAGGCGTAATCAGTAACTCAGGTAATTTTTGATCGCGCTCTAAACCTTCAGGTAAATGAATACCACAAAATTCGCGCTCGCCTTTGGCATAAGAGCGCCACATTGAACCCGTTATATATTGGCGTGCAATCGCCTCAATCATAACCGGACGCGCTTTTTGAACAATCCAGACCAAAGGATGAGGCACAGCTAAGATATGACTATCGGCAAGGCCTTGCTCACGGAACAATTCAAACCAGTGATTCGAAATAGCATTTAACGCCGCACCTTTACCCGGTACGCCGGCCATGCCGCCTTCACCCTGCCAGATGCACTCAAATGCTGAAATGCGATCACTTATAACCATTACCGCCAATTGGGCATCGGCGGCAACATCGTAGCCTTCCGATTGAATTAAGCGCTGGCTGTCAGCATCGGACAACCAATAGACAGAACGGACTTTTCCGCTATGAATAGGCTGAGCAGTACGAATAGGTAAATTGTTACTAACGGCCAACACACGGCTGGCAGGAGAACTGGCGGTTTTCATTAATATTCTACTCTTGGGCATCAAAAGCAGCACAGTATAAATCAGCCGTTAGTTGATCGCTAGAGGAAGATATCAATTCACAGGGCGATTTCAACTCAGAGGATAGATATCAAATCGAGTGGCCTTGCCCGTCAATGATGACGCAGGCTTGAGCCCGCCTAACCATTCGGCGCCGGGAGCCCGCTTAACCACAACTTTACGTTTTGCGAGCGCGAGAGCCGCTTCAATCATACCCTCGCCCTCACTGTTAAGCTCGTCATGACAGTTTTGATTATGCCCAGCTTGAGCGCGGGATAAGTCGATTGCTTTATGGCTGGTCAAACGCTGTAAAAAAGCCATATTCTTTTTAACAGCAGCGCTTTTCTTTAAACCTCGCTTAGTCTCATTCTCAGCATGAGCGTACATAGGATCAAGATAAACTACGTCGGGGCGATTGGCCGACCACTGCTGCATAAGCATGACACTATTCGCCGATTCAACAATCATTCGCTGAGCCGCAGATAAAAGCAAATTGTTTGTACTGTTTCGAGCGCGCTGAACAGCCTGCTCCAGCAGATAAGCCAGCAATGGCATTTGTTCAACTAAGGTCACCTGGCAGCCTGCCGCCGCCAAAAGAAAAGCATCATGACCAAAACCTGCCGTTGCATCCAAAACCGTTAATGGCTGCGTTGTTTTTTTTCGCCCTAACACCGCTCTAACAACATACTCACCTTGCAAGGCCGAGCTATTCACTCGCGTATAAAAGCGAGGGTCAGAAAAATCAACACTCACGATGGCGGAGCTATTATCTAAATGAATACGCCATTGGCCATTATCAAAGATGATTTTTATTGCATCAGAATAATTCGCCACTTCGTCTAAAGAAATAACCGCATAGCCACAGCGCTGTGCTAATTCCTCGACCGCTAATAAATCATGATTATGTTCGGTATCGAATACAAAATAAGCTAAAGACTCAGCACCATTACTCATAAGCCAGCAACACCTACCCATTTTTTGGTCATCGCTGATAGCTCTTCCAATTTAAAAGGTTTACTCAAAAAATCATTCATTCCCGCATCAAAACAGTGAATTCTATCTTGCGGATCGATATTGGCTGTCATCGCAATAATCGGTATGCGTGATTTCTCGCCGCTCATTTGTCGAATGGCGCGTGAAGCATCATAGCCATTCATTTTTGGCATTTGGCAATCCATGTAAATCAAATCAAAATGTTGTTTATCCACCGCTTCTAATGCCTCTAAACCGGTTTCAGCAACCACAACATGGCAACCCAATTTGTCAAGCATGACATTGGCTACTCGCTTATTAACTATATTATCTTCAACCAACAAAACGGAATAATTAGAAAAATCAGCAATACGAGAAACATCATCTATTGGATGTTGAGTTTGATCTAATTTCAAAAGACTAAGCATAGCGGCTGAAAACGCACTGGCTCGTAAAGGCGGTCGTGTCAGTAATATATTGTCTGTGATGATGACATCACTATTAACCGTTCTTGAAACAACAATGGTATTAAGACGATGGCGCGTCACTAAGGCTTCAACCTCATTCCATACACTCTCAAAACGCTCATCGACAGAGCAATATAACATTAACGTCGGCATAGCATGTTCATCAGTATTCGCCAATGTCGAGAGTTTTTCTAATGCGGATTTTAAGCTAGCAATATCAAGACAAATCTCCGCTTCCATTTTATAAATATCACTTAGGCTTTGACAGGCCTTGCGAATTTCGACAGTGCTGCCATAAATAATAATGGGGCGATCAAGTAAAGGATACGCCTGCTCTTCTACAAGATCACTTGCTAACTCTGGACGATAAGAAAATGGAATGCGCACATAAAATTCACTCCCCTCATTAATATCACTGTGCACACCGATATCGCCATGCAGCAACTCAGCTAACTTCTCACAAATAGAAAGACCTAACCCCGTGCCGCTGTATTTTCGGGTCATTGAGCCATCACTTTGTGAATACGGTAAAAATATTCTATGCAAATCTTTTTCAGAGATACCTATACCGGTATCACGAACAGCTAAACGAATCCAAAGCTTACCTTGCGCATCAACTTCTTTAACTGCGCTAATCAATACTGACCCATGATCAGTAAACTTAACGGCGTTATTAATTAAATTATTCAATAACTGCCGTAACTTATTAGGGTCTGATTCAACAACTAAAGGCAAAGCACTGTCGTAATCAGTTAAAATATCCAGACTTGCTGCGTCCGCCGACTGCCCATGCAGAAACATTAATTCTTCTAACAGTTGATGCAAGTCAAATTCAATATTACTCAGCTCAGCCTGATCGAGTGAGAGTCGCGAAAAATCCAATATATCGTTAATCAATATCATCAAAGCCTCGCTTGATGACTCTGCTAATGTAATCAATTCTTTTTGATCTCGATTAAGCGCCGTGTCGCCGAGCAAGTTGAGCGTGCCGAGAATACCATTGAGTGGCGTACGAATTTCATGACTCACATTAGCTGCGAACTCCGCTTTTAATTTAGCTGCCGCTAATGCATGGTCTCGAGCCGTGGCTAGCTGCAGCTCTCTATCCTCTAACACTTCCATCATTTGGTTAAAGGCATTACTTAACTGCTGCGTTTCTTTTGAACCCGATAAATCAACCCGCAGGTTATTACGCTCACCTCTGGCACCCGATGCCATAGTCTCAACAAATTCTTCAAGAGGCTTTGTTAATGCACCGCTTAATCCATTCAGCGCTAACACTAATACCGTTGCACCTATCAACAACACGACAATATTGCCGATAATAATATTATAACGCGCGCTATATAACTGATCTTTAGAAACAAGTACTCGCACACGACCAATGGTGCTTTCTTGCTTTCGTGTCGCCTCAAGATCCTCTAATTCGGGCTCCGCATTATCGGATTGTACTGGGCTGGAAAACTGCCAGTAATCTTTCCCATCATATTCCAGCACCGACACAGCACTTTCACCGGTCTGCAACTGTAATTTTTTAGATAATACTTCAACCCACGGAATAGCATCGCCCGACTCTGCAAGTAAAACATTTTCGAGCTCATAAATAGCCACTTGAGTAACGCTAGGAAAGGCATGAACGACGTCTATCGCCTGTCGAGCAAAAGCAGGACTGCCCAACAAAACAGGCAGCGAACTTTGCTTCGCCAAGACACCGGTAATATTCTTACCATTCTGAATAAAATTATTGGTGAGTGATTTATTAATAATGATAGAGGTCCCTATCGATACACTTAGCACCATAAAAAACATGCCTAAGGCTACCAATAAGGTAAGCTGCGAACCTAGTTGCCGATCAGAGATGACCGTGCTAGAAGAAATACTGTCCTTTGCTTTGAGCATTAATTGCTATCCAATTCATTAGATAAACTCTAAACCTATGCCCTCAGTCGAGACATGGGCAACTCGCATTTGTACTGGCTCAGAATTAAGCGTGCCAGTATGCCGCTTAATTATCACGCGAACTTCAGTGTCAACAGGTGGTAATGTGTGCACTCCACGCAAAGCAAAAAAACCGCCTTTAGAAGCGTTTTTCGCTTTTAAAGAAATCACGCCGAGTGCCGGATGTTGTATCTCTAACTGCGCATCACTCGCTACACGTGGATACCGTCTTTTTTTATTAATATCCATAAAACCTTTTAGGTCAATGTGGTGTTAACTGATTTGCAGCCAATCAAAACCAGTATCTTGGTCAGCGACTAAAATGCGCTCGTGGTAAGGAAAAACATTTTGCAATGCGTCCAGCGCCAGCGCTTCAGTATTATTCTGCTGACTAATATGCGCTACCACTA
>DMZE01000108.1:8345-14746 GCA_003492055.1 Cellvibrionales bacterium | reverse complement strand
GCTCAAATGGTAGCGTTATATAAACAATTTCGTTGTACCATTATTGCTATAGAAGAAGTACCCGATAACCAAATTGAAAAGTTTGGTGTGATTGCCGGTGATATGATTCGCGACGATTTATATCGCGTGACTGATATGGTCGAGAAACCTAAAAAAGAAGATGCGCCTAGTAATTTGGCCATTATTGGTCGTTATATATTAACGCCCGATATCTTTGATATTTTACGCGACACGCCGCCAGGTAAAAATGGTGAAGTGCAAATTACCGATGCCTTATTAACGCAGGCGAAAAAAGGCTGCGTTATGGCCTATAAATTTAAAGGTCGTCGCTATGACTGTGGCAGCATCGAAGGTTTTATTGATGCCACTAATTATTGTTTTGAGAATTTTTATAAGTCATCTTAGTTTTTAATGACCATTTCGACTTTATATTTTTATTAAATTAAATAGACATATTAATCATCGCGCCATTTTAACTAATGGTGCGTTATCACTAATAATCAGATAACAGAGAGTAGTAATGGAATATAGTTGTTTTAAGGCCTACGACATCCGAGGCCGTGTCCCCGATCAGTTGAATGAAGAAATTGCCTATCGCATTGGTCGCGCATTTACCGAACATTTAAACGCAAAGAAAGTCTGTCTTGGTCATGATATTCGTTTAACCAGTCCTGCTATTTCCGCCGCGGTCGCTAAAGGTATTACTGATGCTGGTGCAGATGTATTGGATATTGGTTTAGTGGGTACCGAAGAAATTTATTTTGCGACATTTAATAATGATGTTGATGGTGGCATTGTTGTTACCGCTAGCCATAATCCGATTGATTATAACGGTATGAAATTAGTTAAACGCGGTAGTAAGCCTATTAGTGGTGATACTGGTTTATTCGATATTAAAGCGATGGCCGAAGCCGGCGACTTTAAAGAAGTCGATGCAAAGGGCAGTGTGAGCAGCTTAGATAGCCGTGATGATTATTTACAGCATTTACTGGGCTATATTGATGTTGCTAGTCTTGCCGGTTTAAATATTGTTTGTAACGCCGGTAATGGTGGTGCAGGAATAGTTATCGATGCACTAGAGCCTTTACTGCCACTTAACTTTACCAAAATTCATAATAATCCCGACGGTAACTTCCCTAACGGTATTCCTAATCCATTGTTGGTTGAGAATCGTCAGGTCACCATTGATGCCGTGATAGAAAAGAGCGCTGACTTTGGTATTGCTTGGGATGGTGATTTTGATCGCTGTTTCTTCTTTGATGAAAAAGGCACTTATATTGAAGGCTATTATATTGTTGGTTTATTAGCAGAAGCATTTTTGCAGAAAAAATCCGGTCAAGCCGTGGTTCATGACCCGCGCTTAACCTGGAATACACAGGCCATTGTCACTGATTTAGGTGGTACGGCTGTTATGAGTAAAACTGGCCACGCCTTTATTAAAGAGCGCATGCGATTAGAAGATGCGGTTTATGGGGGCGAAATGAGTGCTCATCATTACTTCCGTGATTTTGCGTATTGCGACAGCGGTATGATTCCTTGGTTATTAATTGCTGAGTTAGTCGTGAAAAAAGGCCAGCCATTATCAGCGTTAGTTAGCCAAATGATTGAGCGCTACCCTGTGAGCGGTGAGATTAATCGCACCGTCAACAATCCAGAAGGTATCATTGCCGATATCCTTGCGCACTATAAAGATCAGGCAGTAGAAATTGATCATACTGATGGCTTAAGTATGAATTTTGATGGCTGGCGTTTTAATGTCCGTATGTCGAATACTGAACCGTTGTTACGACTCAATGTTGAATCACGTGGTGATGCAGCATTAATGCAGGCGAAAACTGAAGAGTTACTCGCCCGCATTGGCTAGCGCTTTATTGATTAGCTCTATTAAGGGTTGGCGTTTTATTATTGAGTAAAGCGCTTAATCCAAAATGCCGTTGTCTTATCCGTGCTTGCCGAATCATCTTCGGCCGAATCTGCTCCGGTAAGTGCGGCAAAGATAGGCGTACTCAACTGCTTTCCTAGTTCTACTCCCCACTGATCAAACGCATTAATATCCCAAACAACACTGGCTGCGTAAACTTTATGCTCATAAAGTGCGACCAGTGCACCTAAGTTGCTAGGTGTTAATTTATCCATGGCGATAATGGTATTCGGTCTATTGCCCGGGCTGGCTTTATGCGCAGCGAGTTCCGCTATTGCTGCATCTGACAAACCACTATCAGCAAGTTCTTGCGTAGCTGCGGCTTCACTTTTCCCTTCAGTTAATGCCTTACTTTGTGCAAGACAATTAGCCACTAAGTGCGCCTGTTTGTTTTGTTCATCCGAATGACTATGCAGCGGTAAAATAAAATCAACCGGAATTAACTCTGTACCTTGATGCAATAATTGATGGAAAGAATGCTGTCCAATCGTCCCTGCGCTACCCCAAATGGTGGGGCATGTTCGGCTTGATACAGGACTGCCATCTTTATGCACCTGTTTGCCGTTACTCTCCATAGTTAACTGTTGCAGGTAGTCAGGGAACAGGCCGAGCTCATGACTGTAAGGCAGTACCGCCGAGCTATGCGCATTGCAGAAGTTAACATACCAGACTTCTAATAAAGCCAGTAAGCAGGGTAGGTTGCTTTCAATGGGCGCTGTTGCAAAGTGTTCGTCCATGGCATGTGCGCCATCTAATAATTCTCTAAAGCCTTTATAGCCAATCGCAATCGCGATGGGTAATCCTATGGCGGACCACAGTGAATAGCGACCGCCTACCCAATCCCACATCGGTAAAATGTTGTCGGCATCGACCCCAAAGGCCACGGCTTTTTCAACGTTTGAAGATACGGCAATTACATGTTTGCTTAAGTCGTTTTGCGGAATCGCTTCTAGCAACCAGCTTCTTGCTGATAACGCATTCTCTAAGGTTTCGGTGGTATTAAATGATTTTGACGAGATAAGAATAAGCGTGCTTGCGGGTGTTAAACCTTGCAAGACGGTTTCGAGATCACGGGGATCAATATTCGCGACAAAATGTACGCGTGGACCTTGGGTTGCCATGCTGCTAAGGGCATTACACACCATTCTAGGACCAAGATCGGAACCGCCAATACCGATATTCACAACATCGGTAATCTCAGTGTCATTGCTACCGCGCCAGCTTTTATTGCGTAGGTTTTCAGCAAGCGCTTTAATTTTTTGCTGTGTTTCGCTAACGTCAGCGCGTGTTTGCGCGCTATCTGGTAGGCGTAAGGCAGTGTGGTGTGCCGCACGAGCCTCTGTATTGTTGACTTCTTCACCGGCAATGAGTTGTTGAATTTTTTCTGCCATACCTTGGGTTTTAGCCAGCGCCACTAACTCATCAAGAATCTCTTGATTCACAAAATTGCGGGAAAGATCAACCGAAAGACCAGCGGCATCCACACATTGGCCGTGTTTGGCAGTCAAATCGTTGAGTTGCTCAATCGATTTTGATTGGTATTGGGTATGAAGTTCGGTCAGTTTTTGCCAATGGGAGGTGGTGGTAGGGCTCGCTTTTACATTTCTCATTATATTTTCACATCTAAAATCAGTTACTAAGGAATTATTTGATTGATTATGCACTCTAAATGCTACTTTTTTGATGTGAGATGGTCACATCAATGGACTTAATCAGAATTTATCTAAGATCAAGCGCACACAGGTTGCAGGGTAAGCATATTGTCTCACGTTCGTATTTTTCGTCATTATATCCCGTCCCCCTTTCTTTTGCTCGGCGCAATTGAGCTAATTTTGTTGCTTGGCTCTGCCGTATTAGGGAACGAACTTCGATCGAGTTATTGGGGGCTCGCGGTTGTTTATGATTCAACACTGCTGGCAAGCACCTTAGTTTTTGCGGGTGTTCTACTGGCAAGCACAATGGCAATGGGGGTTTATAGCACCAGCTATCGTGAAGGTACTGTCGCCATGATAGTGCGCACGGTAGCCAGTTATTGCTTACTGGGCTGTGCTGCACTCACCATTCTTTATTACTTGGCGCCGTTCCTTGAAATGGGACATGGCGTTTTGGCTTATTCCGTCGTTATTGCTTTGGTTATCGTGCCGCCGGTTCGTTGGTTGTTTTTTAAATTGGTCAGTACTGAATCGCTGAGTTCGCGGGTTTTAGTGCTGGGTGCCGGTAAGCGCGCAAAACAGTTAGAGCAGCGAGTATTGGCCAGTCATAGAGGCGTAGCCACTATCGTTGGCTATGTGAAGACCAGTGCTGCTGAAGAGACCTTAGTGGAAGGGCGTGTTTGTTCGCATACGCAATCATTGGCGGATATAGCGCATCACTATGATGCTAACGAGATTGTCGTGGCTTTAGATGAGCGTCGCACTCGTGATGGTGTGGTTTTTCCGCTGAATGAGTTGCTTGATTGCAAACTACTTGGCATTCATGTGGTCGAAGCGGTGACATTTTATGAGCGCGAGCTTGGCATTCTCGAAATTAGTGAAATGCGCTTGGGTTGGATGGTGTTTGCGTCGGGATTTACCAATAGCGTGGTTTGGGACTGGATTAAGCGGGGTTTTGATATTTTTGTTGTCATATCTATCGCGCTGGTCACGTGGCCATTAATGATTGCCGCGGTAATAGCAACGCTTATCGAAACAGGTCGCCCCATTATTTATAAGCAGGTCCGAGTGGGATTAAACGGCTTACCGTTTGAAATCTATAAATTTCGGAGTATGCGTACCGATGCAGAAATTCAAGGCAAAGCAGTATGGGCTAACGCTAACGACAATCGAGTCACAAAAGTGGGTGCGTTTCTTCGCAATACGCGCATTGATGAATTACCACAGCTTTATAACGTTTTAGTAGGTGATATGAGCATTGTAGGGCCGAGGCCAGAGCGACCAGAATTTGTCGATGATTTAAATACGCAGTTAGCGTTTTATCCTGAGAGGCATCGGGTTAAGCCTGGGTTAATGGGCTGGGCGCAATTGAATTATCCCTATGGTGCATCAGTAGAAGATGCAGCAGAAAAATTAAGATACGACCTTTACTACGTAAAGAATCGAAGTTTGTTATTAGACTTAGTGATTATGGTGCAAACCGTACAAGTTATATTACTCGGCACAGGAGTGAGATAGACATGAGAGATATAGACATGAGAGATATAGGCATGAGAGAGAAAAGCATGAGTGAGATAGGCATGTTTTTTTATCGACAGAAAATGTTAGGTCGGCGGCGCTATTCTCTTAGTTTAGTGTTGGCCAGTTGTTTATTAGGTATGTGTGGCTTGTTAGCTTCATGTTCAAGCAGTGTTAGCACCGCGCCACCAGAGGCGGTGGTTTATGATGATACCGTTTATAGCATTGGTGCCGGTGATCAATTACGGATTGATGTTTGGAAAAGTCCTGAGCTATCAACCGAAGTGCCAGTTCGCCCTGATGGCATGATTACACTGCCCTTAGTCGGTGATATTCAAGCACGCGGTCTCACCGCAGAAGCGCTCGGTGAATCTATAACAACCAAACTCAGTGATTACATTAGAACGCCACAGGTAACGGTGATAGTGGCGAATCCTGCTAGTGCTGAATTTGAGTTAAGAGTGCGTGTAACAGGCGCCGTGAATCAGCCTACCAGTATTCCCTATAACAAAGGAATGACCGTCTTAGATGTGGTGCTGGCAGCAGGTGGTACCACTATTTATGCAGCGCAGAACAACGCACTGCTTTATAGAAAGAATGCAGAAGGAATTGTAACGGCTTATGCGGTGCGCTTAAAAGATATTTTTGAGCGAGGGAAGTTAGAGACTAACTATGCAATTCAGCCGTCAGATATTATTACGGTTCCCGAAAGAAATTTTTAATAAAAGTTAAATGATGTTTTTTTAAGGGTAATTAATGGATTTATTATTTGTTATACAACTGCTAAGGAATATTTTAAAGGAATTATGGCTTCATAAATATTGGTCGCTATTTTCCGGTATTATTATTGCGTTTACGATTTTAATGTTTGGTTATTTATGGCAGGAAAAGTACCAAGTTTCCACGACCATATATGCAGACAGTCAAAATATTATTCAACCTTTATTAGAAGGTCAAGCGCAAGTCACAAGAGTTGAAGATAAAAGTCAGGTTGTTAAAGATTTGATGTTATCGCAACGCGCCATAGAAAAGATAATAATCGAGCATGGCTTTTTGGTTGAAGGTGATGACGCTGCAACGCAGGCGGAGAAAATTTCTGACTTAAGAGATGAGGTGAAAGTTTCTATGCTGGGGCAGAATTATATCGGTGTGAGTTATTCCGATACTGATCCAGATAGAGCCTACAATGTTATCACGCATTTAGTAGATTATTTTATTCGAGAAAGCTCGGCGACAAAGCGCAGTGAAAGTAAGCAGGCTTTTTTGTTTATCGAAAAGCAATCGAATGCCTATAAAGAGCAGCTAAGACT
>DMZE01000108.1:0-8318 GCA_003492055.1 Cellvibrionales bacterium | reverse complement strand
ATTAGTGATATTGAATTGGACCTGGAGCAAGCGGCATCTCGTGTTGATTCTCTCGTTATTCAAGTGAAGAAAGAAGATCGTTATTTAACTAAAAAAGCGAAATCGGATGAGTATAGAGAGCGCATTACAGAGGCGGTTGCCCGTTTAGATAATCTCCGATTATCGTTAACGGATAATCATCCCGATGTCATTAACTTACGACAGCATATTGCTGGGCTATATGACGCAGTCGATAACCCCGCTGTGTCTATGGAGAGTGTTTCTAATAGTGTCGGCAGTAACGAAAATCCGGTTTATGACGAACTACGCGCCCAATTAGCTGCGGCACAGGTTGAAAGTGATGCAATTGAAAAGCGACTAAAATCGATGAAAGTGCGGTTGAGTCAAGAGTATGCAAGAGCTAAGCGTGTTGCCGAAAGAAATGCAGAGTCCTCTGAATTAACCCGTGATTATGATGTCACAAAAGGACTGTATGAAGATTTGCTCGGCCGTAAAGAAAAAGCGCGCTTATCCATGACCTTGGATATTGAAGGTCAGGGCGTGACTTATAAAATTCAAGAGCCTGCAAAATACCCATTGAGACCCAGTGGTTTACGTTTTATTCATTTTGTCATTCTGGGTTGTTTAGCCGCAGTAATTGTCCCTGTCGGTTTGGCAGGAGTGTATGTATTTCTGGACCCACGAATCCGTTTTCCTGACACCTTGCAGCATATTACCGATGTACAAGTTTTGGGGGTGGTGCCGCATATGATTTCAAATCCGGCACTACGGGTTCGTGATAACGATATTAAATTTATTATAAGTATTATTGTGCTGGCAACTCTTTTGTATTTCGGCCTTGTTGGTTATTTTGTACTGGGAGAATCATAGGCTATGAGCCAAGAAAAAAAGCCTTATGACGCATCAAAAGCGGTTGTTGATGTTCGCGAAGTCAAAGATCGAATGTCGAGGCAAGAAATTCGAGAGATGGCCGACATTTTTCGACTGGGAGAAGATGACTTAGAAGAAAAAAAGCTTATCTATCCTCGTATGCGCGATAAGCGAGTCCTTAATGTTTTTCGTGATATGCGTACCAAGTTAATCGAAAAGTCAGGCAATAAAAATTTTACTTTAATGGTGACTTCGGTCTGTGAAGAGGGAGGGAGTACCTTTGTTGCCAATAATCTTGCTGCGTCTATTGCACTCGACCAAGGAAAAACCGCGCTTATAGTCGATTGTAATTTATATTCACCCGCGAGCAGTCAATTATTAGAAGGCGATCATATTGGCTTTTCGGATTTCTTGGAATCACCCACGGTATCCATCGAAAATATAATTTATGCCACAGGAATTCCTCGACTACGTCTAATTCCTATTGGAAAGTCATTGGATATAAGTCCTGAGTACTACACTTCTTATCGAATGAAACAATTTACCGAAGAGTTAAGCGACCGCTATTCCGATCGTTACGTTATTTTAGATGTGCCCCCCGTTGGATCAACCACCGATGCCCGCATTCTGGCTGATTGCTGTGACTTCGTCGTGCTGGTTGTACCACACGGTAAAGTCACAAAGGATCAATTGAAAAAATCTATTGCAAATTTTGATGGCGATAAACTAATAGGCATTATTTTTAATAATTAAATTTTGTATTATTTTTATAAATGACTAATTGAGAAAGCGTTCTGATGGAAATATCAATACGTGATGCAACAGCCGACGATGCTGATTTTTTAGCATGGGCAATCTTAACTGCAGCGCATGGCCACATACAAAAGCCATCGGTGTGGGAGCGTGTTTTTTCTGGCTCAGAAGAAGAAAGAAAAAGTTTATTAGCGAAGTTGGTTGTCGCAGAGCCCCGCTGTATTGCACATTACGAAGGCTTCGTTATTGCCGAGCACAATGGTTTTCCCATTGCTGCAGCCTGCGGCTATATTCCTGCAGAGCGAAGCCCCGAAGCGTTTACTACAGCTTTGCTCACTGTCGTTGAAGATGCTGGCTGGAATCACCAGCAGCAGGTTGATTTGCTCCAAGGGTTTGACGTTTTTTCTCGCTGTTTACCCATGGGTTATGAGCGTGAGTGGGTGTTGGAATATATCGCCACTCAACCGGATTTTCGTGGCACAGGCGTAACCACTGAGCTACTGAAAGATTTACTTGAATGTGGTCGTGAAGAGGGCATAAAAAAAGCCAAAGTGGCTTATTTTATGGGTAATGAAGCGGCTAAAAAAAGTTATAGAAAACTCGGTTTTAACGAAGTTTATGAAAAGGTAGATAGTGAATTTGAAGAGCAGTACGGGGTGCCAGGTGTGGTGCATATGAGTTTAGATCTCTAGCATCAGTCAAAAGGATAGTTTGGCTTTTTTAATTTTAATCTTTTATAGCTGAGAGTTAAATGATGCGTTCAGGAAAAAATGGCGGTGGTGTCAATGATGATGATAAAAAAACCTTAGGCGATGAATCAGTTATTAGTGATGCACAACGAAAAGCTGTTTTAGTCGATTGGAATCAAACCCATAAGCCCTTTGATAATACCGTATGCCTTCATCAACTGTTTGAGCGTCAGGCACAACTTCGACCTCAGTCAGAAGCGTTAGCGTTCCGTGATCAATCAATGTCTTACGCGGAATTAAATAACAAAGCCAATAGGCTCGCTTTAACCTTGCAGGCATTAGGTGCTAAACCCGACCAATTAATTGGGCTCTTTATTGAGCGTTCAATCGAGATGGTGGTTGGTTTATTAGCTATTTTAAAATCCGGTGCAGCCTATGTACCGCTAGATCCATCTTATCCCCATGATCGCATTGATTTAATGATCGCCGATTCACAGGCGTCAATTTTACTTATCCACTCTTCTTTACGTGATCGTTTACCGAATCATGATGCAGCGGTTGTTTGTGTTGATAATCAATTATTGGACTCTTCGGTTGATTTTTCTGAAGAGCGTCATTCTCTTATTAACGCCGTTACGCCAAGCCATCTTGCCTATGTGATTTATACCTCGGGTTCTACCGGCATACCGAAAGGTGTCATGGTTGAGCATCGTAATGTCTTAAATTTTATGGCTGGCATGGATGATAGCTTACAGTATTCTGGCCAACCCGGCGTTTGGTTAGCGGTAACCAGTATTTCATTTGATATTTCCGTATTAGAAATATTTTGGTCACTAACACGCGGCTTTAAGGTTGTTATTCAAGAAGAGGATGCGGCCACATTAGGCGCAACATCATCGCCCTCAGTGCAGCAAAACGTCTCTTTAGTGAATAGAAAAATGGATGTAGGATTATTCTATTTTTCGAGTGATGCAGGGCCTAATACGGCGGGCGATCGCTACAAATTATTACTGGAAGGTTCGAAGTTTGCCGACAGTCATGATTTTTCTACGGTATGGACGCCCGAAAGGCACTTTCATTTATTTGGTGGGCTCTACCCCAACCCTTCTGTGACCAGTGCCGCTGTTGCTGCAGTCACTCAAAACGTCGCTATTCGTGCAGGCAGTATTGTTTTGCCATTACATAACCCCATTCGCGTGGCAGAAGAGTGGTCAGTGGTCGATAACCTCTCGAATGGCCGAGTCGGCTTCTCTTTTGCGTCTGGCTGGCATGTGAATGACTTTGCCTTAAAACCAGAGAACTTCGAAAACCGCCGGCAGTTAATGTTTGATGAAATAGAGACTGTGCGAAAGCTTTGGCGTGGCGAAGCGATTGAAGTATTAAATGGTGAGGGAAAACCTTTCGAGGCGAAAATATATCCTCCCGCTATTCAAAAAGAACCCCCCATTTGGATTACTACCGCAGGCAATATTGACACCTTTCGTGCAGCGGGTGAGGGCGGCTTTAATGTGCTGACCAATCTATTAGGTCAAACAATTGAAGATTTAACCAGTAAGATTTCAGCCTATCGCCAAGGCCGCAAAGATAAAGGCTTTGAAGGGCCGGGTAATGTCAGCGTTATGGTCCATACCTTTATTGGTACGGATATCGATGCAGTCCGAGAAACCGTTAGAGCACCGTTTTGTCATTATTTAAAAACGTCTTTTGATTTAGTCAAAATAGCCCCGTGGGCGTTTCCTGCGTTTAAACAGCCATCAAAAGCCGCCGCGCAAGACAGTTCTTTTGATGCCGACACTTTAACGGACGAAGATCTCGATGCATTAATTGACCATGCATTTGATCGCTATTTTGAAACGGCCGGCTTGTTTGGCACCGCTACCAGTGTGTTGCCACTGTTGGATCAAATTAAATCGGCCGGTATTGATGAGGTTGCTTGTCTTATTGATTTTGGAGTAGATAACGAAACAGTACTCGACAATTTACAGCACTTAAATCAGTTACGTATTAATAGTAATCCTGAGCAGTATCAAAGCAATGCGGATTACTCTATAGCTGCGCAAATTAAAAGGCATGGCGTTACTCACTTTCAATGCACG
Organism: Cellvibrionales bacterium; assembly: GCA_003492055.1. Classification (GTDB taxonomy): domain Bacteria; phylum Pseudomonadota; class Gammaproteobacteria; order Pseudomonadales; family UBA7434; genus UBA7434. The sequence goes on along the minus strand of DMZE01000108.1, from coordinate 3,910 downwards.
CCTTCGATGGCAAGAATTTTAGCCTCCGATAATGATACTTTTTCCGCAATGTCTAATTTACACACCGTCTTGTTGGGTGGCGAGGCATTGCCTGTTGATCTTGCGAAAAAAATACAGGCGCAGATAAAGGGCCAGTTGATAAATGTTTATGGGCCTACCGAAGCCACCATTTGGTCAACATCGGCAGCAGTGACGGCTGAGATGCTAGCAACGAAATTAACCATTGGGCGACCTATAGCTAATACCCAAATATATATTGTCGATGAAAAATTACAGCCAACGCCTATTGGTGTGGCTGGTGAATTAATGATTGGCGGGCAGGGTGTTGTCCGTGGTTATCATCGTCGCGCCGAGTTAACGGCTGAAAAATTTATCACTAACCCTTTTGTTCAGTCTTTTTCTCACAGTACAGAGCAGAGTCATTCAGCGAGTAATAATAGTCAGAGCAAAAAAGCTGATCTTATTTATCGTACCGGAGATTTAGCCAGCTACCGTGATAACGGCGATATTGATTTTTTAGGGCGGCTTGATCATCAAGTTAAATTAAGAGGCTATCGTATTGAGCTTGGTGAAATTGAATCGCTTCTCAATAATCATGCGGGCATTAAAAACAGTGTCGTTATTGCGACAGAAAGTGAATTAGACCAGCCGCAAAGTTTAATCGCCTATGTGGTTGCCGATAAGTCATCGCCGTCGCTGGATAATAGCCATTGGCAATCCATTTGGGATAAGGCATACGAGAATGGCAACTCAGCGACTAAAGAGTCTATGAAGCTGGTTGCGAATAGTGATGACACGAATGTGCATGATGAAAATAGTAAAGCGGGTGCCGTCAACGGTGAGTCTGTTAGTGACCCTACCTTTAATATTTCAGGTTGGATTGATAGCTATACAGGCGAGCAGCATTTACACGCGCCTATGCAAGAGTGGGTGGATACCACGGTTAATCGTATTATGGCGCTTAAACCTAAGCGTATTCTTGAAATTGGCTGCGGTACGGGTTTATTACTCTATCGTATTGCGCCACAATGTGAGCGTTATGTCGCTATCGATTTTTCGGCGACTGCATTAGCGTTAATTAACCAGCAAGTTAACGCCTTAGGCCTCGATAATGTATCACTGATTAACAGTGCGGCAGATGATTTAAGCGTGCTTAAAAGTCTTATTGATGGCCAAGAGACTTTCGATGTTGTCATTATTAATTCAGTGATTCAATATTTCCCCTCGGCTGATTATTTAGTTAATGTAATAGCCTCAGCAGTAAAACACCTAAGCCCAGCAGGTCAATTATTTATTGGTGATGTTAGACACCTCGCATTAAAAAATCTATTTGATACCTCTATTGAGTTCGCTAAAGCGCCGGCAGACTTAAGCGTTGAGTTATTGCAAAAAAGGATTAATTCGCATCGCGACAAAGAGAGTGAATTATTAGTTGCGCCTGATTTTTTTACGCATTTAAAGCAAGAAATTCCGGCTATAAAAAATATCGATATTCAGTTGAAGCGAGGCCATTATCGAACTGAAATGTCGGCCTACCGCTATGATGTCATTCTCTGTTTAGATAATGACAATACCTTCATTAACGATAGCGATTTCGCCATTCAAAGTCCTCCAAACAACTTACTTGAATTAAAAGCAATGATAAGCGATGTTTCAGAGCCGATGGTGTTTCGCGATTTAGTCAATGCACGTTTACTAAGAGATCAATTAATACAAAACACATTGATGTCAGAAAAACCGGCTCATATTGTTGATGGCGTGAAACAGTTAGTCGATCAAGGCCAGCAATGTGGAAAAGGCTTTCAATACGCGAATAGCTTTCAACCCGAAGATATTTATCAGTTAGTAGAAGATATTTATCCGTCAGCTAGTGATATTAACATTACGCTAACCTGGGCGAAATCCGGTGACCCCGTTTGTTTCGATGTTTATTTGTCGCCAAAAAATCAACAGCACAGTTTAACTTTATCGGTTGTTGCTAATGATAAGAAAAGTGACAAGCCAGATGACAAGAAAAGTGATAAGAAAAACGACAAGCAGAGTAGCCGAGAAGGCCTAGCTGCATTCTGTAATCAGCCCATTCAAGCAACAGATAATTTTGACTTAATTGATAGTCTCAAAGCACGTTTAGCTAAATGCTTACCTGATTTTATGAGACCTAACGAATTTGTTGTTTTGCCCTCTATGCCATTAACCCCCAATGGCAAAATTGATCGCAATGCATTACCCAAACCAGAAAAGCGTAAACGCATCACTGAAGATGAATTTATTGCACCTGAAAGTGATATTGAAAAAACCATTGCTATCGTTTTTCAAGAAATGTTAAACCTAGAAAAAATAGGCAGTAAAGATGACTTCTTTAGCTTGGGTGCTAATTCGCTATTGATTGCACAAGCCAATAACCGTCTTAGTCAGCGTTTGGATAAAAAGGTATCGCTTGTTGCTATGTATCGCTATCCAACCGTTGCAGCTCTGGCTGGATTTTTGAGTGGCAATACAGATAAACAACAGAGCGCGGATGCTGGCGTTGCGCGGGCAGAGCAGCGCAAATCAGCGGCATCATCGCGCAGACGCAGAAAGTCAATTCGTCTTTAATTTGATTGATGGAGAGTTTGTTGAGTAAAGAATTTTTAAATAGCGACGCGACAATCAACAATGAAGCGTTAGATGAGACTTTTGACGATGCTGCAATAGCCATTGTAGGTATGGCTTGCCATCTGCCTGGTGCCTTAAATATTTCTGAGTATTGGTCTAACCTAAAAAACGGCGTTGAGTCGGTTCAGTTTTATACCGATGAAGAATTACTCGAAGCGGGTGAATTAGCCGTTAATTTAGCGAATCCTAATTATGTGCGAGCCCAACCTTATTTAAAAAATTACAATCGATTTGATGCTGGTTTCTGGGGGTTTAACCCACAAGATGCAGCGGTTACAGACCCGGCGCACCGACTTTTTCTTGAAGTAGCTTACCAAGCCTTAGAGCATGCTGGTCATACCGGTGATGACAGTGAAGGAAGAATGGCTGTTTTTGCTAGCTCGGGTGAAAATCTGTATCGCCTCAAAAACTTACAATCCAACTCACAATTAATGGATGATATGGGCGAGTTTCTTGTTCGTCATACCGGCAATTGTATGAATTTTTTAGCCACCAGACTTTCTTATGAATTAGATTTACGTGGCCCCAGTATTAATGTCCAAACTGCTTGTTCGTCTACCTTAGTCGGTGTGCATATGGCAGTTCAAAGTTTATTGGGCGGCGAATGTGATGCTGCTATTGTCGGAGGCTCAACGGTGGTTGTGCCACAAAAACGAGGGTACATTTATCGAGACGGTGAAATTTTATCACCCGATGGTCATTGCCGTCCCTTCGATGCGCATTCGCAAGGCACGGTATTTGGCAGCGGTGCGGGTGCCATTGTATTAAAACGTTATGAAGATGCTGTTGCTGATGGTGATACCGTTTATGGTGTTGTTTGTGGCACAGCTATTAATAATGATGGTGCACAAAAAATTGGTTATTTAGCACCGGGAGTCGATGGTCAGGCAACGGCTGTCGCCGAAGCGCTAAGTATAAGTGGTGTCGAAGCTGCTGATGTCTCTTATATTGAAGCGCATGGTACTGGCACGCCTGTTGGTGATCCCATTGAATTTGAAGCGCTTAATCAAGTGTATCGCGAGGCAACAGATAAGCGAGATTATTGTCATGTAGGATCGGTTAAATCCAATATTGGCCACCTAGGTGAGGCGGCTGGTATTGCCTCTATTATTAAAGTCGTACTATCTTTACAGCATAAAAAAATTATACCCACGCTTAATTATCAATCGCCCAATAGTGATATTGATCTCGATAACAGTCCTTTTTTAATTAACAATCAATTAGTCGATTGGCCATCTACGCAATTAAGAAAAGC
>DMZE01000056.1 GCA_003492055.1 Cellvibrionales bacterium | reverse complement strand
CTATGAGTGATCAATTGTCAGAAACAATATCAGCCATAATGGACAGTCAGGCCGATGACTTAGAAGTGCGACGTTTGTTAAAAGCGTTGGACAATGCTTCTGAAGAAGAGGCCGCCGTTATTTTAGCTCAATGGGAAAGTTTTCATTCCATTGGTTCCGTGCTTCGCAATGAATCCACCAGCGGTAATGAAGCGCCGACAATGCGAGCGTCATCCAGTTTTGCTGCCAGTGTTTCAGCCGCCATCGCAGATCAAGTGCCGATGGATCAAACTCATAACCGTCCCTCGAACAATGAACCTATGTGGAAGCGCTTTGCCGTAGCTGCAACCGTAACGCTGGCCGTACTGGTTGGTGTGCATGAATATGAAGACATGCAAGCAGGTGGCGCCAGCTATACCGCAGATAATACTGTCGTCGTTCCCGCTGTAAAAAATGCAGATCAAAGTCTTATTGATTTAGCGGCGATACAGTTAGCATCGTCAGACCTAGCATTAGAATCATCTATATCAGAAGCTGAAAAGCTTGAGGCGGTTGAAGCACAAGAACGCTTGAATGAATATTTGCTTGAGCATACCAATCACGCTGCTAAGCAAAGTGGTCAAGGTATGATTCCATTTGCTCGCTTGGCTAATTTTGAAGATGAGTAGCGACCATTTATTTTTTAATGATTATTTTCTCAATGTTTATTAACGTAATATTGTTGAAAAAATGTTAGTTAGCGCTTTTCTTCTAATAAATAATTGCTTACTTACAGACGGACAATTCAGTGCCAAAACCTAAATTAATATCACAGTATCTTTCCAAACTATTGGCGAGCTGGCTTTTAGTTATCTCCTGTTTTATCGCTGTATCTGTGCAGAGTGAGCAGAGTATAAAGAGTGCGGAGACCGTTATAGACAATGTAGATATAAACACTGCAGAGTCTGATGCTTATGCGTTATTAGCGGTAATGGAAGAGAGTACTAAATCCTTAACATATCAAGGTACCTTGGTGTATACCCAAGGCAGCCGAATGGAAACCTTAAAGATTTTCCATACCTTAAAAGATGGCGTGCAATCTGAGCGTTTAGTGCACTTAAGCGGTACGCCCCGCGAAATCATCCGTCGTGGTGATAAAGTTATTTGTGTTCATCCCAAAAATGGCGTGGTTGAATTAAAGAATACTGTTCCTGCAGGACCGTTTGCACGCGATTACCAAGCCCGATTGGGTTCGGTTAATGAGCCTTATACAGTCAAACTTTCTGGATATACGCGTGTTGCTGGCCGAGAGGTGACGGTGCTCGCTGTGCAACCGAAAGATGCTTACCGCTATGGTTTTAAATTGGCGCTCGATAAGCAAACCGGTTTATTGCTGCAGTCATTAATGGTGGATGCCAATAATAAAGTCTTGGAGCGTTTTGAGTATACAGAGATAAAAATAGGGGGTGATATTACTACCGAGCAATTGGCGCCTCATGTCGATCATTCTCGTGACCGTTTATCGCTAATTGATATGAAGGCTATGCAGTCTCATTCAGTATCAGCGGCCAATGATAGGGTTAAATTAGAGCCTCAGGCGGTTCAAGAACAGAATTGGCGAGTGAGTTGGTTACCGGTGGGATTTACTCTCTCGACAGCATATTTTGAGCAAAAACCGGCGGGCGAGGCTAAACGCAGCAGACAAAACAGCAAGATGTACTCAGATGGTTTGAGTGCTTTTAGTGTTTTTATTACTCCGGATGTCGATATGAGTAAGGCGTTGTCTGTTCAAAGTGGAGCAACGCTGGCCTACAGCCTAGTGAAGCGAGATGCTGAGGGCTTGTATTCGATTACAGTGGTAGGCGAAATCCCTCCCGAGGCAGCAAAAGGCATTGCGTCATCAGTGAGTAGAATTGCCGCTCGTTAGCTAGCAACTGCGATTGTTTGAATTAGACGATTTAACTGAGTGCGCCAACGACTCCCTTGATAAAACAGTATTTTAATTTTCGCTTGAATAAACCTCCTTTCCCATCAGTGCATGCTAATAAAACGTTGTACAATCAGAATATGTCACCTCCATCTCAATATGAACCACCTCTGGATTCATCTCTGCGAAAGCATGAGGGGAAAGTCAGTGGGCCTACGGAAAGTAATAGTGCGGCAGGCATGACTGTTGAAAAAGCGCGCGTTATTTCTGTCGAGCCTTCAGCGAATAATGGTAATGGTGCGCTCTGGGTTGAGACCTTTCAGCAATCGACCTGTGGTAGTTGTGAGGCGAAAGGGGCTTGTGGTCAGGGCGTACTGGGGCGTTGGCTAAGCCGAGGCACGCATTGTATTCGCGTTCTTTGCGATAAAGGACAGGCCGATTTTTTTACTGTTGGTCAATGGGTTGAAATCGGTGTTCCCGATGGCGTAGTGCTAAAAGCGTCATTAATGGCCTATCTATTGCCTTTGTTGAGCATGATAACAGTTGCTATTGTGTTCGATAGCGTAATGCAAAATGGCAGTGGTGGAGACTTTTACCCATTAATCGGCGGTGTTATTGGCTTTATTGCTGGCCTAGCCTTGGTCCGCTTATATGAGCGTAAGCACCTCGATTCTCGTCAAAATCAGCCTCAATTGCTCGGATTATCCAGTCATGATTAAGTTTTTTTGCGGTTAGTTTGTGCCGCCTCAGGGTTAAATTGTCAGTCTCCTCCAATCTATTCACTCATCATCAAATAAGCACTCAATTTAAGCGGCAGATTCGCTTAGATTAGCCCCTTAGTATACAATCGCCGCTCTTTTTTAGGCGCAGCTTAAATAGGCGTTTTTGCAATAATAATCATCAGCTTATTGGCTAAATTGTTCAATAATTTAGGTTTGATTTAGGTGCCGCCACAACATCAGCTATATCTGATGCGTAGATTTTATAGAGAGCTAAATGAAGCAAGCAATTAACCGTATTCGAAATTTTTCAATTATCGCCCATATCGATCATGGTAAATCGACATTGGCTGATCGATTTATTCAAACCTGTGGTGGTCTAGAAGACCGAGAAATGGCCGCCCAAGTGCTTGATTCAATGGATATTGAGCGTGA
>DMZE01000043.1 GCA_003492055.1 Cellvibrionales bacterium | reverse complement strand
ACGTCTTCACCGCGATCAATGCGCGCCTGCTTGCGAGCAGCAGCTTCTTCAATACGCAATTTAGGCATGCCGGTTTCAATCGCCTTAGCCATACCGCCTTGCGCTTCAACCTCTTCAATTAACGCCCAGGCTTTATCGGCCATTTGCTGCGTCAAAGACTCCATCATATAAGAGCCTCCCCAGGGGTCGACCACATTACTAATGCCGGTTTCTTCTTGAATAATCAGCTGTGTATTTCTAGCAATGCGGGCAGAAAACTCCGTAGGCAAAGATATCGCCTCATCTAAAGCGTTAGTGTGCAATGATTGCGTACCACCAAATACAGCGGCCATAGCTTCTATGGTGGTACGGACAACGTTATTGTAAGGATCTTGCTCTGTAAGAGACCAACCTGAAGTTTGGCTGTGGGTTCTCAGCATCTTTGAGCGTTCATTTTTAGGATTAAACTCACTAACAATTTTCGACCACAGTAAACGAGCAGCACGAAGCTTGGCAATTTCCATATAGAAATTCATGCCAATGCCCCAGAAAAAAGATAAACGCCCAGCAAAGGCATCGATATCTAAACCCGCCGCTATTGCCGTACGAATATATTCTTTGCCATCGGCCAATGTATAGGCTAACTCCAAGGCTGCATCTGCACCCGCTTCTTGAATATGGTAACCAGAAATAGAAATGGTATTGTACTTAGGCATATGCTCAGAGGCATAGGCAACAATATCACCGATAATTCGCATGGATGGTGTGGGCGGATAAATATAAGTATTACGCACCATAAATTCTTTTAGCACATCATTTTGTATGGTGCCGCTAAGCTCACTTTGTGAAACACCCTGCTCTTCTGCCGCAACAATATAACCGGCGAGTACGGGTAACACCGCTCCATTCATGGTCATTGATACCGAAACTTTATCTAATGGAATACCATCAAATAGCACTTTCATATCTTCGACAGAATCAATAGCAACACCAGCCTTGCCGACATCACCGCTGACCCGTGGATGGTCAGAGTCATAACCTCGATGGGTGGCAAGGTCAAAGGCAACCGAAACGCCTTGAGCGCCTGAGGCTAGTGCTTTACGGTAGAAGGCATTGGATTCTTCTGCTGTAGAGAATCCTGCATATTGACGGATTGTCCATGGTCTACCGGCATACATGGTGGCTTGTGGGCCCCGAATAAACGGTTCGAAACCGGGTAAGGAATCTTTAAACTCAAGGTCCTCGGTATCCTCAGCGGTATAGAGCGGATTAAGATCAATGCCTTCGGGCGTTTTGGTAACTAAATCATCGAGCGTTCTATTGGAGCGATTCAGCTGCTTGTTAGCTAGCTCACGCCACTGCTCAATCGTTTTCTTAGTAGGACTAAACTCTGCCATGCTATTAATCTACCCTTATTACGCTATGTAAAAAAAGATGCATATATATTAGGCGCATCTCTGTTTAATGTATTTATATTTAAATAAAAACTGATTATGTTTGGTTAATTATATTAACGAATGCATTAGTGCTAGCTCGCTTTCGGTTCGCGAGAGTTTCTGGTGATTCAATAACTACATGCTCATCGGGCGTCACCTTAAATAATGGCTGGCCTTTACTAATAATAACGCCATCATCGGCAACCAAGATTTTATCAACTGTTCCCGCAAAGGTTGCAGTGACTTTATTAAACATTTTCATTACTTCGACAATATATAAATCATCACCTATCTCAAAGTGATCACCCTCACTAACAAAGCAATGGGCCGTTGGCGTTTCTCGAGAATAAAACATGCCTCCAGAGGCAGCTAAAATCTCATCAGACTTAGCAGCTAACGGGGGCACTAAGGCTGTTTGCATGGCTATTTGTAATGCCTCATCAAAGAGTCGCTCTGGAATATGAATACTCAAATCGTCATTAACAAATAAATCATAAAAATCCGTTTTAGCCGCAATATAAGGCAGAATGGCTAAAATAGACAAGCCGGCTTGATAGCCTTGATGTGCCGACTGAATCGCCAGCCACTGCTCACTATTAAAAGCGCTGGCATTAGGCGCGCTGGAATGACTCAATATTAAAGAAAGATCAGCAAAACTTTCAGCTTGAATAGTACTTTCTAGCGACTGATAAAACTGTAATGCATCGACCAGAATTTTATAATCATGATCCCAGATAATATCTTGCGCAGGCCTATCGTCTCGATAATCCATATTCAAATAATGGTAAAGATCATCAAGTAACAAAATAGGATTACAGTGCCAGACAACGTTGGCTTTGCTTCCATTGTTTACAATAGAACAATCAGCACTATGAATACTCAGCCAGCCCGATAACGCATGGGCATTGTTTAGCAGCTTATCTAACGGCCTTAATAAGAGTGACTGTTTTCTATCGATCACATCCGCTTTGCTAGCCAGCAGATCAGCATCAGCAGCCGAAGCATTCAGATAAGACTGACGAATCAATTGATAGGCATACGGTAAATCGATATTACTCGCTTCTTGCTTTAGCAAACCGACGGCTGT
>DMZE01000140.1 GCA_003492055.1 Cellvibrionales bacterium | reverse complement strand
AATAGATCCCGCTCCAGCAACCGCCATAACATAATAAGCCGCCAAAGCGACTATTGCTGTGGGCACATGAATATAGATAATACGAAAGCTATTGCCTTGCTTATAGTCGGGTGGAGTGAAAGCCAAACCCCAAACCGCACTAATTAATAGCAGCAATGTTCCTGCACCTAACACCCACGGTAGCCAACGATCAATCGTACCGGATAACCACTTAGGTGATCCAAGGCGATGAAACCACTGCCAACTTGCCATAATTAACCCTTAGTTATTCATTCATTGTTGAGATAGCTTATTACTGTGCTGCTATCGTCGACTATCTATACGCTGAGCGTTGTATCTACCACTTTATATATACTGTCTTTTAGCTATCTTGGCTCAATCGAAGACCACCAATAATTGCTATAGGTGCGAGTACTATGGCACCAATAAGCAGGCCCAACAACATAGAGAGCGTTGGCATTAGCGGCCATCCCTCAATAGCGCTTTGGACAAACTGCGAGCCAAAGATAATAACAGGTACATAAAGGGGCAAAGTGAGTAAAGCAATCAACAAGCCACCACTGCGTAAACTTACCGTTAAAGATGCACCAATAGCGCCAATAAAGCTGAGAATACCACTGCCCAGTAAAAGCCCCAAAGCTAAAAACGCAATTGCATTGGCGGGAATACCTAGCATTAAGCTGTAAAGCGGCGAAGCCAATACAATAGGTAAGCCGGTAATAACCCAGTGCGCCAATACCTTAGCCAGAACGGCTAGGTAAAGAGGCTGTGGTGAAAGTAATAACTGTTCTAAGGAGCCATCATCAAAGTCAGCACGAAACAGCGCATCTAACGAAAGCATTATGCCAAGCAAAGCGACTACCCAGATAATGCCAGAAGCATGAGTCGATAATGCACTTGGATCAGGGCCAATACCTAAAGTGAATAAAGTAATCACCATTAACACGAAGACTAAAGGATTTAACCATGTGCCACGGGAGCGAAAGTAAACCCGTAAATCGCGAAGCAATAAGGCGTTAAAAGCCGCAAAAATACCGATGTCTGTGTTGGGTTTACTACCGTTCATTGGCCGCCACCCTCTTTCTGCTCAACCTTGTCTAAACAGTAGCTGCTAAAGCCCTCTATTTGCATGGCTTGATGAGTGGTGATAATCGCCATATTGCCTTGTGCAAGATGCTCGGCAATGCGTTGCTCTAACAAGGCTACACCGTCGGTATCGATGGCTGTAAAAGGCTCATCTAATATCCATAAACGATGCTGGCTTAAATACAATCGTGCTAAGGCAATGCGGCGTTGCTGCCCAGCAGACAATTGATGACAAGGGGTGTTAGCAAAGCGCTGTAGGCCTACTTGAGTTAAGGCGTTTAGCAGGCTTTCTTTTGATAGTGGATCAAGCGAAGGTATGTGTAGAGAAACCCACCAAGCTAAATTTTCTAGAGGGGTGAGCAAAGCCTTAACGCCGGCAAGATGACCTATATACAAAGTGTCTGCTGCCAGTACCGCACGTGCTTGGCGGATATCTTCACCACACCAGCGAACGGCACCACTGTATTGCTGGCTTAAACCCGCTAAGACACGCAACAATGTCGTCTTACCACTGCCGTTGGGTCCTTCGATTCTAACACCCTGACCTGCAGCAAGACTCATTGATAAACACTCAACTAACAATCTTTCTCCACGCTCACAGCTAACAGAGTCTAGTACTAAACTAGGCTCATCGCTGATGTGCGTTTGAGTGGAATGGTTAGAGGCTTCAGTAGACAAAAAAATGCTCACTTAATAATGCTAGAGACAGAACGATTATGGACTTTTCAATAAGCCGCTAATAATACGTTAATAACATCAACGGTCAAAAAATAAGGGGCTAGTATAAAGTAAAAATCGACTTTTTGAGGCTAAGTCAGCACATTACGCTCATCATTTTCGCTAAAAAGCCGTTATAAGGGTTATGAGGCTAGCAATTGGCGCATTTTGCGGAGCAGCCGTTTAATGCATGCGACATAGTTGGCCATAAGTTAGACAACAAAAGAACGCTAAAAAAACAAGCCACTTTGATATTTGATGATTATTTATGGTTCAACCGCCTAGCCATCCCGCCGCCTCACATGCGAATAATGATATTCAGCTGAGAGCAGCGACGACCGATACTTTACAGTACCTTGCTTCGAGGGTCGGTGAGCTGGTTGAAGCGAAAGTCATTAAAGTTACCCATCAGCTTGCCAATAATAAAGCCACATTGGAGAAGTCATTAACGCATAAACAAGAGGCTGTGCAGGACATCAAGCAAGACATTAAGCAAGCAATGGATTTGAGTGGCCGAAGTAAAAGCACATCAGCCAAAGCCGCTGTTGAACTCAACCCTAATCGTTATGAAGTTTTGATGAATGTTGGCGGCAATAAAACCTTGAGTGTTCAGTCCCCGCTCGCGCCTAGAATCGGTCAAATATTACAACTGCAAGTATTATCTCATCAGCAAGTTGAGATTGTAGGAATGCGCACAGGCGTTATCAATAATGAACTATCAACATCATTGGCCAGAGCCAACGCAACAGCAGCCACTCAAAATTTAGGCTCACAATCAAACCATCAGACAAAGCAGGCATTACAGGCTAAAACATTAGCCACATTACAATCCGCATTGCGTGCCAACTTACCCAGACAAGTTGCTAAAGAATCTTTAGCAGCAACCCTAAACACCCTTAGCCGGCAACAGCCTTCATTACCTACAGCATTGCAAGCGGCTGTAAGTCATCTTCAAAAAAGCATTAACCCCTTAGAGCAGCTTACACAAGCGAACGGCTTAGCCAGAGCCATACATAATAGTGGCTTATTATATGAGGCAAAAATGGCGCATTTAATTGCTGCCGCTCGCTCAAAAGGCATAGCCATATCGAACCCCGCAATAAAAAATCTTGCTGATACATTAGGCCTAAATACCCGCTTGACTCAAACCGGCTCTGCCAATGCAGGCGCCACTCAAGCGCAAAGTAATCTTTCTAACGTTGATCATAAGCAGGCCGTATTACAGCTTATTACAGCACTTAAAAGCAGCTTATTGAGCAGCAATGCAGCTAGTGACAAAGCCATTAATCCAGCGCTGCAAAATAACGCCACACTTTCATCACTCTGGTCTTTAATAGCAAATTCATCCATGGCCGATGCCTCGCTTAAGCCGTTAAGCGGCGATAGTAATGAGCAGCTTCTACAGCTATTAAGGCTGGCGTTAACGGTGGTCACGCGTACTCAAAGCCAGCAATTATTCACGGCAAACACGCAGCTACTAACAACCAATGATAGCGCTGTGAATCAAAGCTGGTCATTAGAGCTACCTGTTTGGGTAGAGCAAAAATTGAATATCATTGATATTCATATTGAAGCCGATAAAGACAATGAACCGCTGGCAGAACCAGCAGACAAAGCCTGGAATGCACGACTGTCTTTTGATCTTGAGGAGCACGGCAATATGGTTGCCTTTGCCACCCTGCGCGGTAAAACCATTGCGGCAGTACTCTGGGTCACAGAAGCGTCAACCGTCGATAAGGTTAATCGCGAACTGGCATTAATGGCTGAAAACCTTGATCGCTTAGGTTTAGACGTGCAGCGTTTACAGTGTCGTGTTGGCGAACCTGAAGATGTTCGAGCGAATGGCACCATTAATTTGCTCGACAACTTACTCGACACGGAGGTCTAATCAATGAGCAATGATAATGACGAGCTAAGCAGAAAGAAACGCGGCGTAAACGCTTACCAAAAAGCCATTGCCTTGCAGTACGAAGGCGTTGGTGCGCCGGTTGTAACGGCAACGGGTGAAGGCGCTATAGCCGAAGATATTATTGCCTTAGCCAGAGAGCTTGGCATTCCTTTATATGAGAACCCTGAACTCACCGAAATGTTAGCCATGCTAGAGCTCGGTGATGAAATACCCCATGAACTGTATATTATTATTGCGCAAATCATTGCCCTCGCCTACAACATTAAAGGCATAATTCCTGATTCTATGGATCACTTTCCAACATCATAATAATCCCTGTATAGTGCGGCCTAGCGTTTTAACCGTAGTCTATACGGGTAAGCTTTATAGGCACATTTCGAGATTAGCGCTAATAAAACCGTAATCTAAAAAGAAACAGCCGCAACCATAAAAGATAAAGCATGATAAAACTCTCACAAGTCGCATTACGACGCGGCGAAAAACTATTATTCGAAGACGCGAGTTTTACCGTTCATGCCGGTCATCGCCTAGGATTAACCGGAGCCAATGGCTGTGGTAAATCTAGCTTAGTTGCCCTTCTTACCGGTAAGCTGGCCAGTGATCTCGGTGAAGTGGATGTCCCGCGCAGCATGAAGCTTGCAACCGTTGAGCAGCATATGGATACAGTGAGCGGCACAGCAGTTGATTTTGTTATTGCTGGAGACGCACCGTTAATGGCGGCAAGGCAGCGACTCAAAAAGGCCGAAGAATCGGGTTCTGGTGATGCCCTAGCACTCGCTTATGAACAGCTAGAAAGCGCCGATGCCTACACCGCAGAATCACGAGCTGCTCAATTACTGGCAGGCTTAGGTTTTGGCGTAGTTGAGCAAGCACAAACCGTCAGTGACTTTTCTGGCGGTTGGCGTATGCGACTGAATTTGGCACGCACATTAATGCAAAAATCTGATATTTTATTATTGGATGAGCCGACTAACCATTTGGATCTTGATGCCATTATTTGGCTGGAAGCCTGGCTTAAACAATATGATGGCAGCCTTCTTTTAATATCACATGACCGTGATTTTCTCGACAACGTTTGCACCCATATCGCCCATATTGAACGTCAAAAAATTGATTACTATACCGGTAACTATTCGGCCTTTGAAAAGCAACGTGTTGCACGCCTAGCCGGTGTACAAGCCGCCTATGAAAAGCAGCAAACCAGTATTGCCCATATGCAAAAATTTGTTGATCGCTTTCGCGCTCAGGCTACTAAAGCCAAACAAGCCCAAAGTCGATTAAAAGCCCTAGCCAGACTCGAAACTATTGCACCCGCCCATATTGACTCGCCTTTTTCGTTTGCCTTTACCGCGCCTGAGAAAAATCCTCGGCAATTGATACAAGCCGAAAAACTGAATCTTGGCTATGACGACATTACTGTTATTAACGATATTCACTTTCGTTTAGAAGCGGGCGCAAGAATTGGTTTATTGGGCGCAAATGGCGCAGGTAAATCCACCTTAGTAAAAGCCTTAGCCGGCAGCTTAATTCCTCAGAGCGGCGATATTGAGCGCGCCAAAGAATTGAATATTGGCTATTTTGCCCAGCATCAACTTGAGCAATTACGCAATGACGACACCCCGCTATCGCATTTAAGCCGCCTACACCCCGAAGCCTCTGAATCAGACTTACGGAATTTCTTGGGCGGCTTTGGTTTTGCTAACAGCATGGCGTTATCGTTAGTTAAACCGATGTCTGGCGGCGAAAAAGCCCGCTTGGTGTTAGCAACTCTGGTGCGTCAAAAACCTAATCTCTTATTACTTGATGAACCCACCAACCACCTTGATTTAAATATGCGTCATGCGCTTAATATTGCGCTGCAAAGCTTTGAAGGCGCGCTATTAGTTGTCTCGCATGATCGCCACCTATTGCAAACCGTTACCGATGAACTTTGGTTAGTCGCCGATGGCAAACTTAAGCCCTATGAAGAAGATCTCGATGCCTATGCTCGATGGTTACTTAAAAGTCGCGCCAGCACGACACTTCGATCGGATGCGCAAGCCAGTTTAGAGGGCGCTGAAACAGTCAGCCTTTCGGCAGATCAACGACGCCAACGGAAACGTGATGAAGCTGAGCTGCGCAAACAGCTACGCCCCATGACCCTGCGAACACAGGCTATTGAGAAACGAATCGATCAGTTAGAGAGTGCTGCGAAAAAACGAGAAGCTGAGTTAAGTGATAGCGGGCTCTATGAGGACGCGCAAAAAGATACTTTGAAAAAACTACTCCATCAGCAAGGCCTAGAAACGACTGAGTTAGATAATCTTGAAACCGAATGGATGGAGTTAAACGAACAGCTTGAGCAAGCGCAGCAAAATTTATAATGACTTATTAAGCAGAAAAGGATAACGATTATGACTGACTTTACACGCATCTCTTGCCAACAAGCTAAAGAACTTTGTGGCCAAGAAACCACACAAATTATTGATGTTCGCGATGCCACAGCCTACAGCGAAGCGCATATAAAAGGTGCTGTCCATATCGACAATAGCAGCTTAACGGCCTATGTGCAGCAAGCCGATCGGGATGCTGCATTAGTAATTTATTGCTACCACGGTAATTCGAGTCAACAAGCGAGCCAGTTCTTTATTCAGCAAGATTTCACCGCCGTATACTCTGTGGATGGCGGCTTTGAACAATGGCGCATGGAGCAACCAGAAGATCTTGCTTAGGGCTTATTGAAGCAACGAGCAAGTATTGCTTTCATCTATTTTTGACGCCTTGCAGCTACTTTTAACGCCTTGCAGCTACTTCGCCTGCTCGGCTCCATCAACCCATCGCGATGCTAATATCGCGGTGGTAAAGCCAATAAGAATTGCTGCCATTGCGACAACTTCATGCCAGGCTGCCGATGATTGAACCACCTCAGTAATGGTATCTTCAGAAATGCTTCCGCCCGAAAACAAAAACTGCACGCAAAAGATAAAATACATAAGTAAAATATAACAATACCAAATATAACTGCGTTTTTTACCCGCCACTAAGCCTTTTATAATCAATAACAGCCCTGAAGAAATTAATAGCCATAAGACTAATTTGGGCAGAATATCGCTAGGCCCGAAGAACCAGCAGCCATAAAACATAATCGCTAAGAGCGTGAAATAACTGAGCACCGTCACTCTATGAGCCCAGCGAAATTTTTGTGTAATCGAGCCTGGAATTAATGTCATGCTTTTGCCTATTTATTACTTTCAATTTAATACTATCAATTTATTTTTATCGATTTATTGTCTTACACATATTGTTTTAAATTTAATGTCTTTGATTACTAACCTTATTTAGCAACGGTTAAGCAACGGTTAAGCAACGGTTAAACCCTTAATGAATATCTAA
>DMZE01000268.1 GCA_003492055.1 Cellvibrionales bacterium | reverse complement strand
TGAATTCAAACTACGAATATGATTACCGGCAATACCCGCATAAACCGAATGAATCTCGCAGCCGGCCATTAACTCGGCTTCTTCAATCGCTCGCTGAATCGATTGCACTGTTGATTCAATATTAACGACCACCCCTTTTTTCAAACCATTTGAAGGGTGCGAACCGATACCTATAATTTCAATATCACCTTCATCGTTTTGCTCGCCAACAATGGCAACAACTTTAGAGGTGCCAATATCCAGCCCAACAATCATTTTTCCCACAGGTAGATTAGACATTTTGTAATCTCCGGTTTTTCACATTCATTACTTTCGCCTTAAACACTTATCTTAATAATGATGAAGTAACTTCAACTTGAGCTAGCTCTATCGCATCACGCCAACGAACCGACAAGCCATTCATATAACGTAAATCAATCGCTTCAATATCATCTAACTTATCAATTAACTCACCATCCAATAACGCTAAAAAACGATCGAAGCGATGAGTGACTTGATCCGCACCTAGCATTAACGTTAGTCCGTTACTCAGCAGCAATAAAAAATCGCCATCAAGCAATTGCGTTTGTTCAACCACTGACAATCCATAATGAGTCAATGGCTTTTGAAATTGATTAAACCCGCTAACTGCCTGTTTAATAGTTTCTCGGCTTGGTCGTTCTTGTTTATCAATGCGCAGCGACTCTACTTTTAAACGCGGCAAGTGAGTAAATGCGGCTATTTTTGATGGCATAAACACATCACCGGTCGCCGATAATAAATAGCGTTCATTCCAGCGGGCTACCGCCACATACTCGTCAATACCAATCACCAATTGATTCGGCCACTGTCGACGAATAACCGCTTGACGCACCCAAGGATGACTTTCAAGATTGGCTTTCAACTGCAATAAATCTAATTGCCAAAAGCCTTTATCCAGCTGCTTATCCACCAGTGCTAACAACTCATCCTTGCTCGCACCAACACCCGTATGACCACCGGTATAACCGGTTAAAACCACTTCATCTACTGGTACTGATTGCAACTTATCAACTGCAGTTATCAGTGAAAATGACACTACCGATAATGCAATGAGTAACACGCTGCGTTTTAACCACAGTAAGCCAGTGGCTTTTACATTACTTTTTTGACCCGCTCGCGTTGCGCCCTTTCGGCTGCGTGATACGCGTCGCTTGCTAGCGGTGGCTAATTGCGCATTCAAGTTCATGACTATGACGCTACCGACAAATGAATAATATTAGCCATTAAGGCATTAAAATCTAAACCCGCTGCTGCCGCAGATATGGGTACTAAACTGTGATCAGTCAAGCCTGGTACTGTATTCGCCTCAAGTAAATAAAACTGGCCACTGTTTTTATCGCGCATAAAATCAACACGGCCCCAGCCACTGCAACCCAGCGAATAAAATGCCTCTTTCGACAATTGCTGTAAAAACGCTTCCTCTTCAGCAGTTAAACCACTGGGAATAAAAAGCTGCGTATCATTATCTTGATACTTCGCTTCGTAATTAAAAAACTCTCGCTTAGTAGCAATACGAACCGATGGTAATTCATACCCTTCAAGAATGCTGACTGAATATTCTGGTCCGTCTATCCACTGCTCTGCAAAAATAGTAACGCCAGACTCTGCGGTTGACAGATAAGCCTCTTGCAATTCCTCTGCGGTTTTAACTAATGACATACCAATACTTGAGCCTTCATCAGCAGGCTTAACAAAAGCTGTGCCGCCTAAGGTCGTAAGCACTGCATCAAAATCACTCGTCGCATCTAAGCAGGCAAAGGCCGGTGTCGGTAACGACAATCCGCGCCATATATTTTTAGACCGCACTTTATCCATCGCCAATGCTGATCCCAGCACTCGACTACCACTGTAAGGAATATTCATTTTTTCTAACAAGGCTTGCATGGTGCCGTCTTCACCGCCTTTTCCATGCAAAGCAATAAAAGCAAAATTCGGCTTTGCCGCTTGCAAATCAGCAATCACATCGCCCGCTGTATCTATAGCAACAACATCAACGCCCATAGACGTCAAGCTAGCAATCACGGCGTTACCGCTAGCCAATGACACCTCACGCTCAGCTGCATTGCCACCCATTAACACAGCAACGCGACCGTTGATTTTTAGCGCATCAACCGCGTTATTTTTTGCTGTATCGTTAGAAGATATCGTTGCCATTAATCGCTTTCTCTATACCGTATTTGTCAAAAATTGATGACTGCTAATTTCTTTAGATAATTTACCCACATCGCCGGCACCCTGAGTAATGAGAATGTCATCGGCAACAAGTAATCCTTGCAACACATCAAATAATTCTGCTCTATCCTCAACATAGATAGGATCAACCTTACCGCGCTGACGAATACTGCCTGACAAACTGCGGCTATCAGCACCCGCAATAATGTCTTCTCCGGCCGAATAAACATCCAGTAACACCAATACATCAACGGTCGACAATACGCGTACAAAATCATCATAGAGATCATGCGTGCGGCTATAACGATGCGGTTGATAAATCATAACCAAACGCTTGTCAGGCCAACTTCCACGGGCCGCAGCAATAGTTGCTGCCACTTCTGTCGGATGATGGCCATAGTCATCCACTAAGGTTATGTCGCCTTGATTCATTGAAAGCTTGCCAGCAATTTCAAAGCGTCGACCAACCCCTTTAAAATTATCTAAGGCTTTTAAAATAACGTTTTGCTCTATTTCTTCATCTATAGCAACGGCAAATGCTGCCGTTGCATTTAATGCGTTATGCACACCCGGCGTATTTAATGTGACCTGCACAGGGCCATCGGCGTCGTTGTAATGCAATAAGAAATAAGCCTTTAAACCTTCACAGCGATAATCACTAATACGATAATCAGCATTGGCATCAAAACCATAAGTAATTACCGGACGATGAAAATCGGCGATTAAATTTTTAATATTTTCATCATCAATACAGACAACCGCTAAGCCATAAAAAGGAAGGTTATGAATAAAATCAACAAAGGTCGCTGTTAACTTTGAAAAGTCGCCGCCGTAAGTCGACATATGATCGGCATCGATATTAGTAACCACCGAAACCATAGGCTGCAAATGCAAAAACGATGCATCGCTTTCATCCGCCTCAGCAATTAAGTAACGGCCATGGCCTAACTGTGCATTAGCATTAGCGCTATTGAGTAAGCCACCAATAATAAAAGTAGGCCCTAAACCTGCTTCGCCAAAAATAGAAGCAAGCAAACTGGTTGTTGTGGTTTTACCGTGTGTCCCTGCAATCGCAATACCATGACGGTAACGCATTAATTCAGCTAACATTTCTGCGCGAGGCACTATGGGTAAATGCGCTGCTTGAGCGGCGCACAATTCAATATTGGATTCACTAATAGCGGTTGATACCACCAGCACATTGGCCGTTTTAATATTGTCGACGGCGTGACCAATAAAAATCTCTACACCCAACTCGGCTAAACGATCCGTAGTGTGTGAAGCCTGAACATCAGAGCCACTGACACGGTATCCCTGATTCAATAAAACCTCAGCGATACCACACATACCGGCACCACCAATACCGACAAAGTGGATTTTTTCTATACGGCGCATTTCAGGCACAAAGAAAGTACTGCTAGACATAGGAAAACTCCTGACAAGCGTTAACAATAATCTGCGTGGCAGAAGGAGTAGCGAGCGAACGTGCTTGCTGCGCTTTATTCAATAAGGCTTTGCGATCTTGCAATAATGCATCTAATAAATGACATGCTTTATCTACAGAAAAATCAGCTTGATGCACTAATGTCGCAGCACCAATATCCACTAACCACTGAGCATTCGCTGTTTGGTGATCATCGGTCGCATAGGGATAAGGTATTAATAGCGAAGCCACGCCCGCAGCGGCTAATTCGGTCACCGTTAATGCTCCCGAACGCGCTATCACTAAATCGGCGGCACTATAGGCTTGAGACATATCTGCAATAAATGCACTAACCGTTGCATCAATGCCCGCTAATGCATATTGGCGCTGAACCGCTTCAACATCATTGACACCGGTTTGATGCACCACAGTAATATCGTTAAAAGAAGTATTATTACTGCACAATTGCGCTAACGCCTCTGGCAATACACAATTTAATGCATGCGCACCAAGACTTCCGCCTAAAATTAACAATCGTAAAGGCGCTGTATTCGCAGCCATACGCACACTAGGCTCATCGATTTGATAAAGCGCAGCACGCAGTGGATTGCCAGAAAAATGAGTTTTAGCGTTAGTGTTAAAAGCAGCAGGAAAACCGGTAAAAATCTTAGTAGCTATGGGCGCCAATAATCGATTAGTGGTACCAGGAATCGAATTTTGCTCTTGTAAGATTAATGGCACTCGGCAAACAAAAGCAGCAACACCCGCTGCGGCAGATGCAAAACCACCCATACCTAATACACAGCAAGGTTTAGTCTTACGGATAATTGAAATGGTGCTCATTACTGCCGCAAGTAATAAAATAGGCGCTTTAATCCACGACAGTAAATTTTTACCGCGTACGCCAGCGACATTAACAAAGTGAATCACAAATTTATTTTCCGGCACAATTTTTGACTCAATGCCTTTACGTGTTCCAAGCCAAACAACATCTAAATCAATCGCGCGCAAGCCTTGCGCCACGGCTAGCGCTGGAAAGACATGTCCGCCAGTGCCGCCAGCAGCAATCATGACAGTTTTACGCTGAGCATTTGACTCTCGTTTATTAGCGATAGGATGTATGGCATCGTTATGCATGCATTCCCCCCGCCGCTCGTCGTGAACGCTTTGTTGTCGATTGAAGATCAGTTAATAAATCACGAGTACCACGCACACCGTATTTTTTAACCGAGGCATCCGCTTCTTCAAACATTAATTCGCGATGAATACGCATAATCAAAGCTGCCAGCACGCAGCTAACTAATAAACTACTGCCGCCATAACTTAAAAATGGCAAGGTCAAACCTTTTGTCGGCAACAAACCAATATTGACACTAACATTAATAATTAGCTGCGCTGAAAACACTAAAGCCACACCATAAGCCACATAGGCTCCAAAGGCTCTACCCATAGATTCAGCTTTTCTTGCTATCACTAAAATGCGACCAATAAAAACCACATAAATAAATAAAGCCGCCAAGCAGCCGACAAAACCTAACTCTTCTGCCATGATGGCAAAAACAAAGTCGGTATGTGCTTCAGGCAAATAAAACAATTTTTGAATGCTATTGCCTAAACCAAGACCAAACCAATCACCACGACCAAAAGCGATTAACGATTGCGTTAACTGATAACCTTCACCAAATTGGTCCGCCCATGGATCAAGATAAGCATAAAGCCGCTGCATCCTATAATCAGAAGAGCTAATAACGAAAAATCCAAAAATAGCCAAGCCAATAGACGAAAGACAGAACTCCCAAACACGAGCCCCACCCAGAAAAAGCATACCCAGTGCAGCGCCTGACAATACAACCACAGCACCAAAATCAGGCTCAAGAATGAGCAAGGTCACAAAGACTGACATAATAAGAAACGGGATGATAAAGCCTAACAAATGACCTCTAACCAAATCATGCTGACGCACTAAATAATTACCGAGATAGACAATAACGCCAAGCTTCGCAACCTCTGACCCCTGCAAAGTAAACGGCCCCAACGCCAACCAGCGTGTCGCGCCATTAGCTGACCGACCAAAACCAGGGATTAAAATTAAACTTAATATGACAAAGCTTGCGATTAATAAATAAGGGCCGCTTTTTTCCCATACTGACAATGGCGTTTTAAAAGCAATGACTGCCGCTATAGAGGCAATCACGATATAAACTAAATGACGACGCGTATGAAATAAAGCATCACCATAGCGCTCGCTGGCATAATCCATTGACGCAGAGCAAATCATCACAAGACCCAGTGACACTAATGCGCACACACATGCTAATAAAATAAAATCGATAGAAGGCACGTTAGCGCCCAAGTTTGTCGGTGAAAGCCGAGGCATTATTGTTGCGCCTCCCGCTGATTGATGGCTAACTCTGCAACGGCTGCTTTAAAAATATTGCCACGTTGCTCAAAACCGCTAAACATATCAAAACTGGCACAGGCCGGTGATAGCAATACAAGATCGCCAGCATGACTATTCGATGCTGCAATACTTACGGCTTGCTCGAGACTATCGGCACGTAACACTTCATGCTGATTTGACGCTAAATTAGCAATAGCATCTGCACCCTCGCCTAACAAAATCAATTTACATGACAACGGCTTTAAGGCAGTGATTAATGCTGAAAAATCTGCACCTTTCGTTTGGCCACCTGCAATTAAAACGATATTGCCATTAACCGAAGAAGACAAACCTTTAAGTGCCGCAACGGTTGCACCTACATTCGTCGCTTTGGAATCATTGATATAACGAACGCCGTTAACCTCACCTACCCACTCACAGCGATGCGGCAAACCCTTAAACTGCTTAATGGCCTGTTGCATGGCCGCTAACGGGAAACCCGCTGCATCGCCAATAGCCAGTGCAGCCAAGGTGTTTAAAATATGATGATCACCGATTAAAGGAATATCAGACACTGGCATTAGTGATTCAAAACCCTTCACTAAAGAACGAACGCCTTTAATTTCTTTAACGCCGAACTGGCCTAAATCAGGTACATCCAAACCAAAGCTTTTTATTGAAACATCAACGGTTCTTAGAGGCGCTGTTAAATGATCATGGCGATTAAAAACAATATGCTGCGCACCACGGTAAACGCGTTGCTTAGCTTGATGATAAGCCATCATGGTCTGATGCCTATCCATATGATCGGCACTCACGTTTAACAAACAGGCCACTTTAGGTTGCAAATCGGAGCAACGCTCTAGCTGAAAACTGGATAACTCAAGCACATACGCTTCACGGTTAGCTGATAACAAATCCAAGGCCGGCTCGCCTAAATTGCCACCAACACCGGCATTAATTTCAGCACACTCCGCCATTTTACCTACTAACGTTGTTACAGTGCTTTTTGCATTAGAGCCGCTAATGGCAATAACTGGCGCAGTGACAAGGCCAGCAAATAAATCGATATCACCACTAATTAAAGCGCCACGCGCAATCGCCGTTGCAAACAAAGGATCATCTTTTGAAATACCAGGACTAATATAAATTTCATTTGCGTCATCAACCCAGGCTTCATGGCCAGCACCAAAGCGAATATCGACATGAGGGAATTCTTTTAGCAGCGCTTCAATTTCTGGCGGCTGCTCACGCGTATCTAGAACACTAAAGGATAAACCTAAACCCAAAAAATGACGCATGCAGGATGTGCCGGTAATGCCCAGCCCCACAATTAAACGCCTTTTATCTGTTTGGATTAAATTCATTAAGCTTCTTTTAGTAATACATTTAGTAGTACATTCATTAATAATAAAACTGTCATTTTCTATATTGGCTTCATGAGCAAACATAGAAATACCGCCCTAGCGCAGCTTGAGCGTCGCTAAACCAAATAACACCAGCATCACAGTGACAATCCAAAATCGGACAATCACGCGCGGCTCTGGCCAGCCTTTTAATTCAAAATGATGGTGCAAAGGCGCCATCATAAAAATACGTTTACCGGTTAACTTAAACGAAGCCACCTGCAAAATAACGGAGAGTGTTTCGGCAACAAAAATTCCCGCCATAATAAAAAACACCACTTCATGTCGGGTAATTAAGGCTATAACGCCCAGCGCAGCACCCAGGGCTAAAGCGCCAACATCCCCCATAAATACTTGCGCGGGATAGGTGTTAAACCAAAGAAAACCCAAACCTGCACCACCAAGTGCGCCGCAGTAAATAACTAACTCACCGGCACCAGGGATATAAGGAATATGTAAATAACGCGAAAACTCAGCATGCCCAGCTAGATAAGCAATAATGCCTAACGCCGAACCAACAAGCACAGTAGGAAGAATAGCGAGGCCATCAAGCCCATCGGTTAGATTAACGGCATTGCTGGAACCAACAATCACTAAGTAACCCAACACTAAATAGAGCCAGCCTAAATCAAACATAAAGTCTTTGAAAAAAGGCACAATTAATTGTGTTTCGGCAGGCAATGTCGAGGTAAAGTACAGCGTAGAGACCACTGTCATGGCGGCGGCTGACTGCCAAAAATATTTCCACTTAGCAGCCAAGCCTTTAGAATTTTTTTCAATCACTTTGCGGTAGTCATCAACCCAACCTATGGTGCCAAACATCAGTGTGACCGCCAATACCGCCTGAATATAACGATTGCTAAGGTCAGACCACAACAGAGTACTCATACAAATACTCAACAAAATCAGCGCGCCGCCCATAGTTGGTGTGCCCGCTTTAACCAAATGCGTTTGCGGGCCATCATCACGAATACTTTGCCCTACTTGATGGTAATTCAACTTACGAATAACCCAAGGGCCAACCATTAAAGAAAAAATAATTGCCGTCATCACGCTTAATATGCCGCGTAAACTTAAATACTGAAATACTGCGAAAGCACTAATGTATTGCTGCAAGTATTCAGATAATAAAATTAACATATACTTATTTCTCTCCTGTTCGGGCTAAATGGATAGCGTCAGCATTGGCATTCAATGCTGAAACGACATATTCCATTGCCGCACTTCGAGAACCTTTCACTAAAACCACAGATGATTCGCATTCGCGCGATAATAACTGCGCAATTAATTCATCCTGACTATTAAATAATTGTGCCAATAACGATGAGCTCGCTGCTTCTGATGCTGAGTTCGATAC
>DMZE01000138.1:10522-11043 GCA_003492055.1 Cellvibrionales bacterium | reverse complement strand
GACCCCAGTGATCTAATTATAGATCCTACGCCTTTTATCTTGGCGCCAAATTCGCCGATGCCAGGAATTAACAACAGCAGTAATGCATCTCTAGGCTTAGTCTCTGATGATGAAAGTTTGAATTTGCCATGTGGCCATTCAGAAGGTCGGGATATTAGTGCGGTAGAAGATTGTGAAGATCCTGAACTTCAGCAATTAATTTCAAGCTTGGTTCACTTTAAGAATGACAGCAATGTGATTACACCGGTTTCTGCCAATCGACTTGATCGTGTTTCTGCTTACGTGGTTAATTCCAATCGATTTGATAAAGTGGTCTTTTCTGGGCATACCGATGACAATGCATCACAAGCCTATAATTTGAAGTTATCTGAGCGTCGTGCCTTAGCTACTGCAGATTATATGGAAGGTCAGGGCGTCGATTCTGAGATGTTTGAAATACATGCCTTTGGCGAATCGCTTCCTGCTCGACTTAATGACTCTGATGAAAATCGTGCATACAATCGCCGAGTGCATGTAGAGCT
>DMZE01000138.1:5754-10493 GCA_003492055.1 Cellvibrionales bacterium | reverse complement strand
AAAAAACCAGCTTATGCTGGTTTTTTGGTTTTTGTGACCTAGGTTTGCAAAGCGCTATAAGAAATGCTGAAAATTGGTTGTATTACCACTTTTTTAGACTATTCTTTAAGAAATCAACAATAAAAGTGTTTTTTATGATCAATGCTAGTTTTGATCCATAAGCTTTTGTTGAATTAATAATAAATCGAGTTAGAAGGTAAAATGCGATCTAAATCAGTCTCTTACATAGCTAAAGCCACAGGTTTGATAAGTCAATTTATTGCCATCATGTCTGCATGGCTGAATGCTCAGGTGAATACCTGCAGAGTAAGTTGCTCATTGACAGATGCGGCGCGACGTTTACTGCGTTCACCTCAGTTTGATGCCTTGATGGATATGAATATCGCTTTCTTTACTTCGGATATGATGTTTTATCGTAGAGAGAATGCGGTAAAGCTTTGTCTTGTCGAAGGCCAGCAGACGATGATTTATCATGCTGCCTTTAGTCTCAATAACCCTGAAGCCTTTGCTCATCTAGAACGGGTTGCGAACCAGTCGGGTTGGTACTTATTAGAAGATCGCCGTAAAGTTGCTCATAAGGTTGAGCATGATCGACGACAGCGTGTTGTACTTGCCTCTATACGTTTAGCGGCAAGCTCGTTTTTATTGCATAACAGCTCGGTTATGGCGTCAGACTTCAGCTTAAATAGCGCTGCGGTTAGTGGACAAACACTCTTTGCAGCCAGTCATGTTAATGCCTCAACAATTGTTCGACCGTTAGGCTTATTCTCACCGACAACTGATTATTTTAATGAAAAGAGCAATGGCTTAGCGTTAGATTTACACGAAGCCCATAGTGATGCTCATGAGCATTCCGATATGGCAGTTGCCGACGATTTTTCTCCTGAAAAATATCAAGCCGTACTCAAATTGTTAGGGAAAAAATGGATTAAAAATAAACGAGATCCTGGTTATCTTGGTGACGATATTGATGAGATGGCTCAGTATATTGCTGCACGTCCTCAAGCTTATGAATTATTAATGAGTGTTCGCAAGCAGCCTTGGACTTTGCATCATAGGGCGGGAGAGTTTCGCTCTGATGTCAGAGGAACCAACTTTGACGTGAACTCGGTAAGAATTTATTTTGATACGCGAGCAGCTGCGATTTTGAAATCGCATGAAGCTTGTGAGGTAGACGCGGGACACTGTACAGCGAGCCCTGTTGATGCATTATTGCATGAACTGCTCCATGCTAAGCTGACGCTCACAGAGACAAGTGAGTTTATTCGAAGTGGTGGTATGAGCGGTGCCATGTATCCTTACCAGCATGAGAGAAAAGTGATAGCGCTAGAAAATAAAATGTATCGCGCTATGTCTGCTCATGATCAGCAACCTAGACCTTATCGCCGCAGCCATGTCGGCACATTGATTACAGCTGAATGTGCTACCTGTATAGGCGGCGTATAATATCTATCTAGGTCATATCTAGATCGCTAAAACGCATCTATTTCTTCGCCATCTATTCTGTTTTCTTGCTTTTCATTCCCTTGTTAGTTTTTTTAATTGATAAAATAAGCGCCTAGTCAATTAATTTTACTTTTGTAGCGCCTTAGCAAGCTATTCGGCATGCTTTTATCAACTACAATATTAATCTCATAATTTATCCTGTGAGGTTAATGATGGTTATCCTTGAACAACAATTGAAAACGCATATTGCAAGCGGTGCTATTGAGTTACCGGTGCTTCCTGCTGTGGGTGTCCAGGTGCTAGTGCTGACGGAAGATAAAGATTCAGATGCGTATGGCTTAGCAGGGCTAATCGAGAATGACTTATCGCTGACCAGTTATATTATGAAGGTCGCTAATTCAGCGGCGTTTAGCAGCTACGGTAAAACACAAACCTTGCAGCAAGCCATTGCTAAATTGGGTATGAAAAATATAGCGCAAATGGTTTTGACCATGACTGTTGGTCAAAGCGCTTTTAAATCGAATGCGTCAACACGCGAGATAACTACTTATTTATGGCAGCATTCATTGCTATGTGCTTTATGGGGGCGAGAGATTGCCCGCCTTTGTCATCTTAATTCCGAGGTTGTTTTTCTGAATGCCTTGCTTCATCAAATCGGCAAGCCTGTTGTGTTGCATGCTATTAACGAGTTATTAGGCGACCAAAAATTATTGCCTATGCGCGATGATTTACTGCGGTTAATCGAAAAACATCAAAAGACAACTGGCCTTAAGCTCGCTCGCTCTTGGCATTTACCTGAGTCGATTATGGCCACGATTAGTTATATCGATGAATATGATTTAGCTAAAGATATGCAGTTAGAAGTGGCAGCCGTTAATGCAGCACGTCTATTAGCTGACATCGTATTAGCCACGGGTGAGCCTGTTCGGTTTTTAGATGCCGTTGTTGATCAGGCTGTATTCAGTGAGCTTAATCTTTATAAATATGAAATTCAGTTGCTGGATGATAAGCGTGATGTGGTAGAGCAGATGATGCAGGCGCTTATTGTATAAGCCGACTATTAATAGATTGACGATAGATGGATTTACAGTTGATCAATTTTTTTTGCCAAATCAAAATCTCTTTGGCTAACACTATTGAATTCGTGAGTCGTTAAGGCAATATCGACCTTATTGTAAACATTACTCCAGTTAGGATGATGATTCGCTTGCTCAGCTAATGCTGCCACCTTGGTCATAAATTCAAATGCGGCAATAAAGTCTTTAAAGAAAAATTGCCGATAAAGCATTTCGCCCTGGAGTTCCCAGTGAGCAAGCTGTGTTGCTTGTTCATTGATTTCGGAATCTGTTAATTGTTCATTAGACATTCGGGTTATCCTCATTGAGTGGAAGGCGTTGTAATATCATGCCGCATTCACAGTGGTTGCTGTAAGGGAACTGATCGAATAGTGCAAACTCTTTAACGCTATGCGTATTGCTTAGTGTGCTCAGATTTTCTGCCAGCGTATTCGGATTACAAGAAATATAAATAATCGTATCGAACCCTGCCACTAATTTAAGCGTATTTTCATCGAGTCCTGCACGAGGCGGATCAACCAATACCGTCGAGAAATCATAGCTATCGATATCAATATGTTTCAATCGTCTAAACTCGCGCTCATGCTTTAAGGCCGATGCGGTTTCATCACTGCTTAGGCGAATAAATTCAATATTTTCGACATCATTAATTAAGCAGTTTTGCTTAGCGAGTCGTATGCTAGATTTAGATATTTCTGTTGCTAACACCTTATTAAATTGTCGAGATAGCGGAATCGTAAAGTTACCATTGCCACAGTAAAGCTCTAACAAATCTTGCTTATTATTATCTGAGAACTGCGCTAAAACCCATTCAATCATTTTGCAATTAATAGCCGCATTAGGCTGAGTAAAACTGTTTTCTTGTTGGTGATAGCTAAACACTTGTGATTTTTCAGGCTGTGTTTCAGTCACGATAGGCAGTGTCTCAACCACATAGTCACGAGAAATAACCAGACGCTGTTTTCTCGCACGGCCTATCACAAAAATATTGAATTGCTGTTCTAATTGCCGCGCTTCAACCTCCCAAAGTTCATCTAACTGTCGATGATAGATTAAGCTAATGAGTACTTCGCCGCCTGTGGTGGTTAAAAACTCCACTTGAAAGAGTTTATGCTTGAGCGTGTTGGATTGATTAATTGTTTCAAGTAATTTTGGCATAAGCGCGGTAATCGATAAACTACCGATAGGGTAGTGATCGACCCTTACTGGCACGCTAGGCTCATCGGGCTCAAACATCACATAAAAACAATGATTATTTTCGCCTTGTCTGTCATGCCAAATACGAAATTCAGCACGCATCCGAAAGTGCTTTTTCGGCGATGAAAAAAGTGCTGGCGTCGGTGGATTATATGCCGCTAATAATTTCGTTATGCGCTGGGCTTTTTCATCCAGTAGTTGCTCGTATTGCTCGGGGGCATAGTTAATTGAAGGTATCGACAGTTTTTCTTGAGTCATGTGTTTGGTTTCGTATTACCGTAATGGAATTGCTAGCAGCGGCTGCTGTATTATGCTTATTTGATGATCATCAGATTAAGACGGTATGATAAATTATATGTGATTCTATTGCATAATTAATTCAAGGGCGATTCTAAGGGCTAATCAGGATAGCGAGAAGAATAAAGGTCGCTGCAGAGGTAAAAGAACGGTAAAAAACTGTCTTTAAGTATGTTTTACGACAGTTCAGTACTATATGATCTATGCTAAGTAGATAGGTATGTTTGAATGATATGTTTGAATTTAATATGTTTGAATAAAAAGACATTAGGATTAGGGATTTATGAATAAGATTTTAGTGACAGGTGGTGCGGGCTATATTGGTAGCCACACATGCATTGAGTTATTAGAAGCTGGTTACGATGTTGTCGTTGTTGATAATTTATCCAATAGCAATACCGAGGCGCTTAAGCGTGTAGAGTCGATCACTCAAAAAAGCATTACGCTTTACCCTATCGATATTCGTGATCGAGATAAAATGGAAGCGGTATTTGCTGAACATACTTTTTCAGCAGTTATTCATTTTGCGGGTTTAAAAGCGGTGGGTGAATCGGTAGCGCAGCCACTCAAATATTATGATAATAATATTTATGGTACTCAGGTATTACTTGAAACCATGCAGCGTCACGATTTATACAATTTAGTTTTTAGCTCATCGGCAACCGTTTATGGTGAGCCGGCGAGTGTTCCGATTACCGAGAGCTTTCCATTATCAGCAGTTAA
>DMZE01000138.1:0-5690 GCA_003492055.1 Cellvibrionales bacterium | reverse complement strand
CCCAATAATTTAATGCCCTATGTTGCGCAAGTCGCAGTAAAAAAATTAGCAGCGCTCTCCGTTTACGGGAGTGATTATCCAACGCATGATGGCACCGGTGTTCGTGATTATATTCATGTTGTGGATTTAGCCAAAGGCCATTTATGTGCACTTGAAAAGCTAAAAAGTGCTCCTGGCATCGTTCCATATAACCTCGGTACCGGTATTGGGTATTCAGTATTGGATATGGTTAAAGCGTTTGAAAAAGCTTCAAGCTGTGAGATTCCTTACAAGCTGGTGGACCGACGCCCTGGTGATGCGGCTATTTGCTATGCCGATGCTTCACTAGCAAAAGCTGAGCTGAACTGGCAAGCCGAGTTGGGTATTGAAGAGATGACAGCGGATGGTTGGCGATGGCAGTCAGCTAATCCCAATGGTTATGACGACGCTTAATTAAACTAACGATTCTTTTCGCTTGTCCCACAGTTGCTGAGCCAATTGCTGGGCTTGCGATATATTTTTTTCTACTCCCATGGTTTTTAACGCAATAGCGGCAGTGCCTAATACGGCTTTTAATCCATGGCTATCACACTTCGTTTCCTGCCATAAATTTAACAATAGTTGACTGCTAACATCGGTTTCGTCAGGTGCTTCAGCTTGGCGCGGAATTGTATAGAGCTCACTCTCACCGTTAGATAAGCCTTTAATCGTAATGTCGGCCTGCGGTCGATATTCCACTTCGCCACCTTCACCTTTAAATACTGCAGCATTTTTTTGCATAAGCAGTTGTGCAGCATAATGATGAGTATCGGTGTATGAAGGGTGGAAAACACTTTGTAAGGTGGTGTCTGACTCCAGCGGGTTTAACAACCTTGTCAGCGTATGCACGGGTGAGCGCAAACCCAATAATGGACGCAGCTCAATAATGTCATGCAGGGGCTTACAGAGGTTTTTAATAGGCATAAAACTAAAGTTATGAGCGTTAAGCTGTTGCTCGCATTGCTGCCAATTAGTGGCAGTGCTAATACCAAGCTGCTTAAGCACTTCTTCGCTATAAAGGCGGTTTGGTGTATGGCCACTGGCACCGTGCATAAATACGCGATAGCCGGATTGAGCGAGCAGTAGGGCCGATAATAAAAACCACGGCGGCTGCCGTTTTTTGCCAGCATAAGAAGACCAGTCTAAATCTGGCTTTATCATCACCGGTTTATCTTTATTAATATATTCTCTACAGGCGAGAACAAAGCCAGCAATTTCTTCGGCCGATTCTTCTTTTACTCGTAATACCATTAAAAACGCGCCAAGTTGAAGTGGCTCAACGTCATTAGCCAATATCATTTGCATCGCTGTTTGCGCTTCTTGCAGCGTCAGTGAGCGTCGGCCGGTTTTCCCTTTGCCGATAGTACGAATAAATTGCGCGAAAGCATGTTCGTTAGTATTACTCATAAGCTCCAATTACTTTCTAGATTTCAGGCTATTATGCGTTAAAGCATCCGTATTGCATTATTTTCTCAAGGTGTTTTAGCCAAAAAAAAGCCCCGCAAGAGCAGGGCTTTCTAATATCAGTCTATAAAAAGGACTGATTTAATTATTGCTTAATCATCCATAGCGCCCAAAAGGTGCAATATAGAAGTGAATAAATTAACGATGTTTAAATACAATGAAACAGTAGCGCGAATATAGTTAGTTTCGCCGCCGTTAATAATACGGCTAGTATCAAACAAAATGAAGCCAGACATCACCAATACGATACCTGCCGAGATAGCCAGTGACATGGCTGGAATCTGTAGAAAGATATTTGCAATCATTCCGACAATCGCAACCAGCAAGCCGACCATTAAAAAGCCACCCATAAATGAGAAGTCTTTCTTAGTGGTAAGCACGTAGCCTGATAGGCCAAAGAACACTAATGCTGTGCCGCCTAAGGCTTGCATAATTAATGAGCCACCGTTGGCCATAGCCATATAGTGATTAAGCATTGGGCCTAGTGAACCACCGATAAGGCCGGTAAAGGCAAAAACAACCCAAATACCCGACGCTGAATTTTGTGTGCGAGGTAGGGCGAAGAAGATTAAACCTAAGGCGCCTAATGACATCATTAATGATGTGCCGCGACCAATGCCCATTGCCATTGTTGATGCGGCAGCAATAGCGCTGAACATTAACGTGATTGAAAGCAGCATATAGGTATTGCGAAGTACCTTATTGGTTTCTAAAACAGAACCTGAACGGGCGGTCTGAGTGCTAAAAATTTTATCCTGCATGGCGAATACTCCTGAGTTGATCTATTCAATTTACTGAAAATGTAAAATCGGTTTGCGTGGCTTTTTAGGCAACAAGCTAAAAGCGGCGCTAATACGGTAATATCATACTCAATACCTCTGCAAACGCAACGCTATTCGTATTAATTGCGCTAACATTTTGCCGAAAAATATCACTTTATTCGTGGCTTATCACAATCTATTTTGCCGTGCGAATCGTAATGAATACTTCCTTAGCCGCACTGCTTTATATTGGGGCATGTTAGGCTGAAATCAAGAGGGGAATCAGCGATAAAATTGAGTGATATTTCATCGCTGAGCGGTTAATTTCGTTTTTGGCTTCGTTTAAAAGCGGGAGTTAGTGATTAAAAGCCAGAAAAATCGATGAAAGTTGGTTATTTGGGCCAAATTGAATCAAACTCACAGCCCAAAGTACTGAATTAACTTAGTATTTGATAATCTCTTTACCATGAACCATTACCTTCATTTTTGAGTGTCGACTATGTTGCAAGCCCTTTTGACCGTTAAGGTCTTATTATCGCCACAGCGCAGCTTGATAGCTGCGTTTGTCATATTTTGCATGATGCTTTCCATAGCCTCAAAGCCGGTATTGGCAAGCTCGCCGGTGTTTGGTGAGCAGAAAGCAGCAGCACATATAAAGGTCGGCTTAGTGAGTGAGCAGGGCTACCTTGTTGCTGGTGAGACTGCGCAATTAGCACTAAGATTATTGCCTGATGAAGGCTGGCACACTTACTGGAGAAATCCTGGCGATACGGGTTTACCCACACGCGTTATTTGGCAGTTGCCTGAGCAATTTAGGGCAGGGAATTTAGAGTGGCCAGTGCCTGAACGGATTGATTATCAAGGAGCGGTCAATTTTGGTTATCACGGTGAAACTTGGTTGCCGGTCTCTATCTCTGTACCAGCTTCTATTTCTTCTGGCGCTATTAATAGCCAGGGTGAGATAGCATTATCAGCAACGGCAAAATGGTTAATTTGCAAAGATGTCTGTATTCCTGGAAAAGCTGAACTGACAGTAGTCTTACCTTTGCGAGATCGAAAGCTGGATAACATTCAAGAGACCACGAGCCATCCATTATTTGAAGAAGCCCGCAGTAAAATCCCTCGTTTAATTTATACCAATAACGCTGCTTATGCTGTGGGTGAGCAGGTAGATATTGCGGTTGCATTAAATGAGTTGCCAGCGTTTGAGCGCCTACCGCAAGTGTTTATTGGTAGTGCCGGTATTGTTGATAATTTTGATAAGCCAACTATTAAAATAATTAACGATCAACTGCATATATCTGCCAAAAAAGATTACTACTTAGAAGAGGCGCCGGAGTTGCTGTCTGTTTTATTAGTAACGGCAGCCGCAGAAGAGCAGGATCAGGTTAAGGCTATCGAATTTACTGCACGCAAAAAAGCAGTACTTGCAGTAACTAATAGCTCGCTTATTGAAGACGTCAAAGAAACTACTGCAGCAAGCTCATCTGATTCACCTTCAGTCGACACTTCAGAAGCGCCTATTAGTATTTTATATGCGTTGCTATTAGCTGTAGCAGGCGGGCTAGTACTTAATGCCATGCCCTGTGTTTTTCCTGTGCTGTCATTAAAAATTGTGAGTTTAGTTGAAAGCGGTAATCATAATTCAACAGAGCGAAGACGGCATGGTATTGCTTATACTGCCGGTGTTATTTTAAGTTTCTTATTAATTGCAGGCTTACTTATTGCTCTGCGATTTGCGGGAGAACAAATTGGCTGGGGATTTCAGCTTCAATCGCCTTGGTTTATAGCATTTTTAGTGTATTTATTATTTGTCTTAGGTTTATCGCTATCGGGCTTTATCGAATTAGGTTCATCGTTACAAAACTTAGGAGCTGGACTAGGTAATAAAGAGCGTTCAAGCAGTGATTGGCGTGGTTCATTTTTTACTGGTGTATTAGCCACTGTGGTTGCCACACCTTGTACGGCACCGTTTATGGGTACGGCAATGGGCTTTGCGCTGGGTCAATCGGCCGTGGTCGCGTTACTGATTTTTGCCGCTATGGGCTTAGGTTTAGCCTTGCCGTTTTTGCTTATCGCCTTTATACCGTTCTTAGCTAACGCCTTGCCTAAGCCGGGAAATTGGATGGTGCGGTTAAAAGAGTTTTTGGCCTTTCCTATTTACCTCACCGTTATTTGGTTGCTCTGGGTGTTCTCGCGTCAGACGGGCGGTGATGCAGTTGCCTTAATGTTAGTGGGGCTGGTATTAGTGGCGCTGGCACTTTGGATTTGGCGACAAACTCAATTCCGTGATGATGCTTTTATGAGTCGTGCTGTTGCTGCGTTTATTTTAGTGGCTGCAATTATACTGGCACTGTATGCGGCGAGTGTAGAGCGTAATGATATCGTCTTAACTGATACTGCAACGGTAGAAAGTGACGCGCAGGAATACACGCCAGAACGCTTACAACAAGCGTTAGATAATGGCGAAGCGGTGTTTGTTAATATGACGGCCGACTGGTGTATTACTTGTAAGGTCAATGAGCGAATTGCATTAGGAACGAATAAAGTGAAGAACGCTTTTGCAGCGCAGTCCATTACCTATTTAAAAGGCGATTGGACTAATAGCGATCCGGTAATTACCGAGTATCTAGCTACTTTTTCTCGTAACGGCGTGCCGTTATATGTTTATTACGCACCTGGCAAAACGGCAGTAGTGCTGCCGCAAATACTTACGCCAAGTATTGTTATTGATGCCATACGTTAGTGTTGTTTACGTTTAATGTAACCCAATCCCGTTAAGGCAGATAAAAACAAATAAGCCGCTGCAGGAATAGGGACTTCAGAATATACGACTTCATAACCGATGTCGGCAAAAGACGCTATCGTCATGTTACTAATGAATGTGGGTGAGTTTAGCCACCCCGTCATTAATTCGTAACGCAAATCATTATTGTTTGTATCAGTAATGCCCGTTAAAGCGCCGCCATTGTTAACTTCATTCCAGTGACCGCCTGCAGTGCCCGGGCCGCCGCCCAATTCGACAGGAATATACGTAGCACTGGTTTGGCCAAATTCAGTTTGCCATAGGCTTAGCGCATTGGCACCCGTGTATTGGCCGCTGCCAGAGGTATATACGCCGTTGGCTTCCCATAGTGTGCCAAGACCTAGCACGTGAGCCATTTCATGCAGAATCACGCTTTCGAGTGAGCCGTTGCTTTCTAAATTGTTGAGGTCAGCAGTATCGAATCGCATGTCGCCTTCGGATGCCAGTACATAGCCACCTATAGTCCATCCAAAGGTTGGTCCAGCAGAGCCAAGTGTACCGCCGACACCATCGATCGCTGTCCCTTCAGCGTTAATAACGATATTGCTTAGGAGACTGGCATTGACGCTAGGTTGATAGCCCGTAAGCGTAGTTTCCCAGAATTGTTCAGCCTGAGTGAAAAGCGTTTTTTGAGAATTAGA
>DMZE01000170.1:1015-4395 GCA_003492055.1 Cellvibrionales bacterium | reverse complement strand
GCGTAGTTTTCGTCGTTGGCAACTATAAAGTTACAGCGATTGTTTAACGAGAGTCACTACCCTCTCGACATGCACCTTTGGTTTCGTCACCGGCGTCGAATCCAGATCGTCCCCATATGATATTGAAAAGGCAGGTAACGCTACAAAACCTAGTTATTTCAATATCTTGTAAGTATCAAACGCAGTAATTGAATTATCAATAAGCTGTTTTTGAACCTACAAATTCCATTTTAGCATGAAAACCTTGAGGCAACGCCGTAATACTCTCTCAAGAACTGAAATCTATTGTAAATATATTAATGGACCGGCTTAACTGAAAGAGGGGCGATTAACTAAAAGACAAAAATAGGGATGTCGTTAGGTATAAATAAGAAGACTTGCGAGGAGAGCTTAGGAGCTGAAGCTTGCGATTAATTTAAAGTTAAATCGCTGGTTGACGGTATTGATATTCAACCAGCGATTTAACGCATGCTAATTACTGACTAACAGTGTTAGTTATAATCCTTCTGAATGTGATGATAAGTATTCAGCAACACCTTCAGTTGTTGCTTGCATACCTGCATCACCTTTCTGCCAGCCTGCTGGACATACTTCACCGTGCTCTTCAGAAAACTGTAAAGCATCAACAACACGTAGCATTTCATCAACGTTACGGCCTAACGGTAAGTTGTTCACTACCGCATGCTGAACAATGCCTTCTTTATCAATACAGAATGATGCGCGTAATGCGACACCATCATCATGCTCAACGCCGTAGCTTTGAACAATACTGTGGTTAACGTCTGCTACTAACGGGAAGTTAACTTCGCCAATGCCGCCTTTGGCCACTGGCGTGTTGCGCCATGCTAAATGCGTGAATTGTGAATCAATAGAAACACCTAAAAGCTGTACGCCTTTCTCTTCAAATGCTTTTACGCGTTTATCATGCGCAATAATTTCTGAAGGACATACAAAGGTGAAATCTAATGGGTAGAAAAAGATAACAACGTATTGACCAAGGTAATCACTCAAAGATAACTCGTCTTTGATGCTGCCATCGGCCATAACTGCGGCTGATGTGAATCCTGGTGCTGGTTTATTCACTAAAGTGCTCATGGATGAGTCGACTCCTTTAAAATCAATCAATAATGATGAGATGAAATAGTTAATTCACTCCTGCTCAAACAATATTGAGCAGGGCGATGGGTATTAGCTTTTTATAGTTGAGTATCCTGATTGATATCAGTCTTCTTAACAGTATTCATCATGCCAATAGCAGGGGGCTTTTTCAATCGCTGTTTTGGGTATCTTTGCCAGCCAATGCCCTTTATCTCGGCGCTGGAGCTCTGGCTAATAGCCGTTTAGCTCCTTTGTTGGTTTCCTTGCCTAATTTTCAGCAATAACGCTTCATTCAATCGTTAGATTACCGGCTGGAGGAGCGGTTGAGTTCTGTGGTTGTCAGCTTATGGAGAGGGGGTGTTATGCGTTCTGGCTGATGAAGCGGCTTAGTTATGCTGCCTAGCAATACGCTGCTTTTGCCTATCCCAGTCACGGTCTTTTTCACTGTGACGTTTGTCATGATCTTTTTTGCCTTTACCTAAGGCAATTTCACATTTAATTAAATGCTTTTTCCAGTACAGAGAAAGGGCAACACAGGTGTAGCCTTCTTGTTGGGTGGCGGCAAATAACTTACCCAGCTCGCGCTCGTTTAATAATAATTTGCGGTAGCGCGTGGGTTCGGCAATAACATGAGTGCTGGCGGTTTGCAGGGGTTCAATATGGGCACCTAACAGCCATGCTTCTCCGTCTTTCAAGAATACGTAGCTATCGACCAGCTGGCCTTTACCGGCGCGCAGACTTTTGACTTCCCAGCCGGTTAACACCAAGCCGGCTTCGTATTTGTCTGACAGCGAATAGTCATGTCGCGCGCGTTTGTTCTGCGCAATGATATTACTGGTTGTTTTAGGTTTTTTTGCCATAGCGCTCTAGTATAGCGCTTCATGGCTCAGGATTCAGTCTCTTAAAGCGCTTTGTGGTTTTATTTGACCGATTGTTTGTAATCACTAGCCGCGATAGATGACAAACTTGGTCTTAGTTGCGTAATATGCGCGCTCTAAATGCGATTGATAACTTGATTGGGGTTGCCTCTTGGGTAAAGCGAGTACAGTAATACAGCGCAGCGCTTTGTTGTTTCATTCTGCCGAGTGTATGTACGATCTGGTGAATGATGTGGCCGCTTACCCGAAGTTTGTTGATCACTGCGTTGCCACTGAGGTTATTGAGCATTCTGAAACGCATATGCTGGCTACGATAGCCTTAGAAAAAGCCGGTGTTGCATTATCGTTTACCACCCGTAATACCTTAACGCGGCCAACGCATATTGAATTGCAGTTACAAGATGGTCCGTTTACTAACTTTACGGGTCGCTGGCAGTTTACGGCGCTTCGAGAGGGTGCTTGTAAGGTGTCGCTTTATATAGAATTTGAAATGAAAAATGCCGTGACCTCTCGGCTCGCCAGCGGTGTATTGGAGTCGGTGAGTCATTCACTGGTCGATGCTTTTTGTAAGCGCGCAGAAAAGCTCTACGGTACTGGGCGCTAGTAAGAATAAGCAATAGGTTTAATGTTATGTCAGATGTTGAAAACACGCGGAGTATCCCTGCTGCAGACGCTGCAACCATAGCTGCAACTATAGATGTTGAAGTGGCTTTTGCATTGCCCGATAGACAGCAAATTATTGCCCTGCAAGTGCAGCAAGGGTGCACGGCCTTTCAGGCGGCTGAGTTGTCTGGTATTGATGCGCAGTTTGCAGAAATTGATTTATCGACAATGAAGATGGGTGTGTTTGGTAAGGCGGTTAAGCCGCATGATTACGTGATGCATGCGGGCGATAGAGTTGAAATTTATCGTCCGTTAATTGCCGATCCTAAAGCTTCGCGTAAAGCCCGCGCCGATAAAGCGCAGGCGGTAAGCAAGTAGTCAGGAGGGTTTACTCTTCGTTGGGTTTGTAATCGCCAGTCAACTCACTTAGCTGGCCATCAACAAATAATACGTGAAGGTCTTTTTGTACGACTCTGCCGCTGGCTACTCTAAGGGTATAAATATAATTCCACTGATCTGTATTAAATGAGTCAACAATTAATGGCGTGCCCAGCACAAACTCAACCTGCCTTTTTGTCATGCCTGGCTTAAGTCGATTGACCATTTCTTGAGTAATCATATTGCCTTGTTGAATCGCAATTTTATGCGGGCGTAACATGCGATTATTGCTGCAGGCGGTAATGGTTAAACATAATGCAATAAGGGCAATTTTTAATCCGAGGCGGCTGTGGCTCGATGGGCTTGAATCATGTTTAGAGGCTAATAACAGTTGCAGCATAGTTTGGCTCATAAATGGGTTGG
>DMZE01000170.1:0-938 GCA_003492055.1 Cellvibrionales bacterium | reverse complement strand
GACCAAGTGTTAGAGGCTTTAGCGTTTGATGGTTCCTTTTGCTAAGCAATCGATGCGATAATACTGCAAAACGGCACGCTTGCTAAGTGCCATAATAGTCATAGTTATAAAAAGTATTACCGAGGCTAGGTATGAGCACCGAAAATCAAGAACTTCGCAAAGCCGGTTTAAAGGTGACATTGCCGCGTATTAAGGTCCTTCAGCTGTTAGAAAATGCTTCCGGTAAGTCGCATCATATGAGTGCCGAAGATGTTTATCGTGCATTACTTGAGGCCGGTGAAGATGTAGGCTTGGCAACGGTTTACCGCGTTTTAACGCAGTTTGAAACGGCGGGTTTGGTGGTTAGGCATAATTTTGAAGGCGGCCATTCGGTTTTTGAAATGGCTAGCGATGAGCATCATGACCATATGGTCTGTATGGAAACCGGCACTATCGTTGAATTTTGCGATGAAGAAATAGAAGCTTTACAGCATAAAATTGCTGCTAAGCATGGCTACGATATTATCGATCACAGCCTTGTCTTGTACGTTAAACCTTCCGGCAGTAAGTAATCGCTGCCGTTTTATCCTTCCAAATAGCGAATACTTAATCTCTGGTGTCTGATACGTTAAGCGCTCTGTAGCATTTCTGCGGCATGAGCAATAGATGAATCAGTAATATCGATACCGCCCATCATTCTTGCTAGCTCTGCGGTTCGCGCTTGAGTATCTAACGATAATACTTGTGTGGTTGCTGCGGTTTTGGATATGGATTTGCTTGCCAGCAAATGGGTATTTCCTTTAGCAGCGACTTGGGCTAAGTGCGTGACACAAAACACTTGTCCCGATTGTCCTAGCTCGCGTAATAAATTCCCAACCACTTCGGCTACGCCGCCGCCAATGCCTACGTCTACCCCATCAAATACCAGCGTTGGAATGTTAGAGGTTTGTGCGGTGACT
>DMZE01000097.1 GCA_003492055.1 Cellvibrionales bacterium | reverse complement strand
AACAGCGCTGGCAAGATGGCCGCGCGACTAGCGACTCATTTGTAATGGCTGAAACCGGATTTGGCACCGGGCTTAATTTTCTTGCCTGTTGGGATTTATGGCGCCAAGTGCACAGCGAGCAAACGCAAAATCAAGCACCCAAAACACTTTATTTTTATACGACTGAGCTCTATCCATTAACGCGGGCTGCGCTAGAAAAAAGCATTGCTCATTACAACCCTTACCCGCCACTTGCCGAAGCCTTGCTAAGCCAATACCCCGACCCTATTGGCGGCGAGTATTTACTCAGCTTTGATAGTGACACTCGCCACCCCGTTAAATTGATTGTTTTATTGGGTGATGCCACCGAGTGCCTAGGCCGACTTGAACACTACCCAGCAGACCAAAGCATCAAAAACGACAACCCTAGCAGCAGCGGACTTATCGTCGATGCCTGGCTTTTAGATGGTTACGCGCCAGCTAAAAACCCTA
Source organism: Cellvibrionales bacterium (assembly GCA_003492055.1). Lineage (GTDB taxonomy): Bacteria > Pseudomonadota > Gammaproteobacteria > Pseudomonadales > UBA7434 > UBA7434. The sequence goes on along the minus strand of DMZE01000097.1, from coordinate 4,848 downwards.
TTATGTGGCAAGATGCCTTGTTCACTTTAATTGCACGACATAGCGCAGATGGCACCACTGTCGCCTCTTTTTCAGTGGCGCGGCAAGTCTGCGATCAACTTAGAGCCAACCGCTTTGTGGTTAACAAAACCAAAGGCTTTAAACGTAAGCGTGATATGTTAATGGCGCATTTTGATAGCCAACAAATATCTGAAAAATCGGACCCTATCACTTACAATCGAAAACGCTCTCGCAAAAATTTCAGCTTATCGCCTTGCTACTACCGACACCCTTCTGCGCCATTATTGAGAAATAAGCCGCGAAGCGCCCTCGTCATAGGCGCAGGCATAGCGGGCTGCACTATTGCCTATAAGTTGGCCCAACGCGGCTGGCAAGTGTCATTAATTGATGCCGAAAAAACGGTAGCTGGCGCTGCATCAGGCAACGCTCGCGCGGTTCTCTATGCCCGTACAGCACAGCAGCGATCTCACCTCGCCGATTTTCATGAAGCCGCTTTTCACTACGCCACGCGCTTTTATCAAACCGTGGCTGGCAGCGACCTAACACATGGCCTTAATGGCATGTTAAAGCTTAATGAGCAATTGAGTGACGAGATGCTGGCATTGAATCCCGAAGCTTACTCACGGCAAAATATTAGCGCCGAGCAAGCCAGTGAACTCAGCGGCATTGCCACCCAGCATAATGGCATCCACTATCCTGAATCTGGCTGGATAGATCCTTTGGCGATTTGCCAAGCATTAACCGAGCACCCCAATATTTGCTTTTATGGTGAAACAACAATCGCCGCGCTACATCATCATGAGACAAGTTGGACGGCTGAATGCAAGAACGGCACGACCAAGAACCAAAATAGGACAGCCGATATTGCCATTATTGCAACCGGCCAACTCAGTCATCAATTTGAAAAAACAGATTGGCTACCGTTAAGATCTATGCGCGGACAAACCACAACATTGCCGGCAACATCGGCCAGCAGCGCGTTAAAGATGGCCGTTTGCCAGCGCGGCTACATAACACCTGCGACTAATGGCAGCCATTCTATTGGCGCCACTTATGCTATTAAAGATGACAACAGCAAAGTCTTAACCGCCGACCACCAAACCAATATCGACAATCTACTTATTATGCTTAGCGAGCATTCGCCCTGGCAACAAGCGCTAGAAAATCAGAGCGTCGATAATTTAGAAGGCCGCGTTGGCTTTCGCTGTGTAGCACCCGACTATTTACCTATTGTTGGCCCTATTCCAGCAGCAGAAAAATTTAAGCAGCAATTTAATTGCTTAAAAAAAGATGCCAAACAAACACCGTCTCAACTCGCTTCGCTTGAAGACGGACTTTATGTCAGCACCGGCTACGGCTCGCATGGCTACACCACCGCGCCACTGGCCTCCGAAATTTTATTGGCGCAAATTGAAGGCAGCCCCATGCCTATTGGTGATAAACTGCGACAAAGTATTGCTCCCGCACGCTTTTTGGTGCGTCAATTAATACGTGGCACATAAGCTCATGACTGTTTCAAAAATACCCACAAGGTTTTTACTAACGCTCATTCTTGTTTGCGGACAAGCGTTTTCTTATGCTGCGAAACCTTCCCCCTCACCCATTCACTGCAATGCCGTTAAGACTGACTCCGCGCTTAGCTCTTCAAGCTCTTTACCCAGGACTGCACCAGCAAACTGGCAAGTTAAAGTTCACAACACTTACCCTCACCGCAGCAATGCCTTTACCCAAGGGCTTTTTTATCACCAAGAACAGCTCTTTGAATCGACTGGTCATTATGGTCAATCGAGCATTAGCCAAATTAATATCAACAGCGGTGAAATTATTCAACACCGAGCACTCAATAAAAACGTATTCGGCGAAGGCATAACCATCTGGGACAATGAGCTGATTCAACTCACGTGGAAATCAGGGCAAGTTTATCGCTACTCACTGCCTGATTTTTCTTTACTACAGACGCAAACCATCTCAGGTGAAGGCTGGGGCTTAACGCATAACAATCAGTCTTTAATTAGCAGTAATGGCTCTGCGCAGCTCAGCTTTCGTGATCCAATTTCGTTAGCAGTAGAATCCACTCTTAATGTCACCTATCTTGGCCGCCCGTTAAAAAATCTCAATGAACTCGAATGGGTTAATGGCTGCATATTGGCCAATATCTGGCAAAACCACTCTATCGCCATTATTGACCCCTCAAGCGGCCAAACCACTGGTCTTATAGATCTAAGTCGTATAGTTGCGCATGAGCAAAAAACCGGCACAAGTGAGGTTGCTAATGGCATAGCCTGGCTAGCAGAGAGTCAGCGACTGTTAATAACAGGTAAATACTGGCAGCGTATCTATGAAATAGAACTGGTTAAAACGCCAGCCTCAAAATAAAGCGTAAAAGCCCTAAAGTATGCCTATGGACCTTTGGCCCACCTCAAAAAACAGCTATACTGTTCAACTAATTGGCGAGCCTCTCTACCATGATATTTGTGGCTGACTCACCACAGAAAGCACACATCGACATCAGCGCCAATAATATTTTCTTAATTACTGTTCAAAGCAAAAAGAAAACCAGACTTTATGAGCGAACTACCTCCCTGCCCTAAATGCGAATCTCCCTATGCCTATGCCGATAGAGATTTATTAATTTGTCCTGAATGCGCACATGAATGGTCGATTGATGGCAGTGCGAGTGAATCTGAAGACGCACTTAATATTAAAGACTCGAATGGCAACCCCTTAACCGACGGTGATTCAGTTACCGTTATTAAAGACCTTAAAGTTAAAGGCACATCACTGGTTGTTAAAGTGGGCACTAAAGTAAAAAATATACGCTTAGTCGATAGCGATCATGATATTGATTGTAAAATTGATGGCATTGGTCCAATGAAATTAAAATCCGAATTTGTCAAAAAAGCTTAATGCTTAAACCCTTATTTCTCATTAACGAAAAAAGAATCGCACAACTATGAATGCAGACGTATCCGCTTTTACATTAGTTAAAACAACCACTATTGAATCATTGAATATTCAGTACGAAGAATATGAGCATCTCACCACCGGTGCGCGTCATATTCATTTAGCGTCCGACAACAATGAAAATGTATTTATGGTGGCACTGCGCACCGTCCCTACCGACTCCACTGGGGTGGCGCACATTCTTGAACATACAAGCTTATGTGGCAGTAAACGCTTTCCGGTACGCGACCCTTTCTTTATGATGATTCGCCGTTCATTGAATACGTTTATGAATGCCTTTACCAGTTCAGACTGGACGGCTTACCCCTTTGCTAGCCAAAACAAAAAAGACTTTAACAACTTGTTAGAAGTTTATTTAGATGCGGTATTTTTTGCCCGCCTAGATCCTCTCGATTTCTCACAAGAAGGCCATCGCTTAGAATTTGAAGAGCCTACTAATCCAGAAAGTGATTTAGTTTATAAAGGCGTTGTCTTTAATGAAATGAAAGGCGCAATGAGTTCTATTTCTTCGCAGCTTTGGCAAGCGGTTGGCGAATCATTATTTCCTGATACCACTTATGGCGTTAATAGCGGCGGCGAACCCGAAAATATTACCGACTTAAGCTATGAGCAACTACAAGATTTTTATCAAACGCATTATCACCCAGACAATGCCACCTTTGTGACATTTGGCGACATTAGCGCCAAAGAACATCAGTTTAAAATTCAAGAATTTGCGCTTAGACATTTTGCGCCTTTAAACAAACGTATCGAAGTACCGCTGCAAGACAAGTTTGATGATGCCATTCGAGTCACAAAACAATTTCCAATTTCAGAAGAAGAAGCCCAAGGCGATAAAACCCATTTAGTGATGGCTTGGGTATTAGGCAATATTCGCGATCCGCTTGAGCTAATGTCTACGCATTTACTCTCTGCGGTATTATTTGAGAATAGCGCATCGCCGTTGCAACTCGCATTAGAAACTACCGACATAGGCACAGCGCCATCGCCATTATGTGGAATGGATGATTCAGGCTTAGAAATGGTATTTGTCTGCGGTGTTGAAGGCAGCAGCGAAGATAAACTTGAGCAACTAGAAGCCCTCGTTTTAAATACCCTACAAGGCGTTGCCGATAACGGTGTCGATACAGCGCGCATGACGGCATTACTGGACCAACTAGAATTGCAACAACGAGAAGTCGGTGGTGGTGGCTATCCCTACGGCCTACAAATAATGCTTTCATGCCTACCCACTGCCATTCATCGTGGTGATGCCGCAGCTGCATTAAATATTGATCCTATTCTTACTCAGCTTCGAGAATCAATTCAAGATCCAAACTTTATTAAATCGTTAGTTAAGCGACTTTTAATAGACAATCAACACCGAGTGTCATTAGTAATGACGCCAGACACTAAGCTTAGCCAGCAACGTATTGAAGAAGAAAAGCAAAAACTAGCGGCCATTAAAGCGACGCTAACTGAAGATGAAAAACAAAACATTATTACCACGGCAGCAGCTCTTAAAGAGCGCCAAACCGTTGATGATGATCCTGAGATTTTACCTAAAGTGGATTTAAGTGATATTCCCCCTGTCACCGATACTCCGACATTTTCAGAACAAAAGATTGCTAATCGAACGGCCACTTTTTACCCTCAGGGCACTAATGGTCTTAGTTACCAGCAAGTCATTACCCAGTTACCAACATTAAACGAACAGCAGTCGGCGCTGCTTGGCATTCACAATCGTGTACTCACCGACTTAGGTGTGGGCAGTAAAGATTACCTCGCCACCCAAAACTGGCAGACGCAGGTCTGTGGTGGCATCAATGCACAGAGTAGTATTCGCAGCAATCTCAACAACGAACAAAACGTCAGCGGCTACTTTACGCTATCGGCTAAAGGCTT
>DMZE01000053.1 GCA_003492055.1 Cellvibrionales bacterium | reverse complement strand
TATCATACTGGGTAACAAGCCCTTCACCGGTTTCATCACAATACAGCGGTGAAAAATCAGTGAGCTTAGACGGCGAAATAACCACACCACCGGCATGTTTACCGACATTACGTGTGGTGCCCTCAAGCTGTAATGCCATATCCCAAATTTCTTGGCCATCGCTATCATCCGCTAAAAACTGTCTTAATGATTCCTCTTGCTCAAACGCTTTCTCTAGCGTTATGCCCACTTCAAAGGGAATCATTTTCGAGAGTTTATCGGCTAAGCCATAAGACTTACCCTGCGCTCGCGCCACATCACGCACCACCGCTTTAGCGGCCATGGTACCGAAGGTAATAATCTGCCCTACCGCCTCTCGACCATAGGTGTCCGATACGTAACGGATAACGCGGTCGCGTTTTTCCATACAAAAATCGACATCGAAATCGGGCATCGATACTCGTTCGGGGTTGAGAAATCGCTCGAACAGTAAGTCGTAAGCTAATGGATCTAGGTCAGTAATTTCCAGCGCGTAAGCCACTAGAGAACCAGCACCCGAACCTCGACCAGGCCCCACAGGAATATCGTTTTGTTTCGCCCAGCGAATAAAATCCATAACAATAAGGAAGTAACCAGGAAAACCCATTTGTAATATCGTATCAACTTCAAAGTCGAGACGTTCACGATACTCTTTTTGCTTGGCAGGAAATTCTTCACTGTTCACATCAAACAGTTTGGCTAGGCGTGTATCCAGACCTTCGTGAGAGACTGAGCGAAAAAAAGATTCTTGCGTCATACCTTCTGGAATCGGGTAATCCGGTAAATAATATTTACCCAGCTCAACCTCAACATTACAACGCGAAGCAATAATGACACTGTTTTCTAACGCTTCTGGTATATCTGAAAACAACTCCGTCATTTCATCGACGGTTTTTACATACTGCTCTTCAGTGTGCTTTCGCGGGCGACGAGGATCATCTAAGGCTCGCCCCTCATTAATGCAGACACGCACTTCATGGGCTTCGTAATCTTCACGGTACATAAAACAGCAGCTGTTAGTGGCAACAACCGGCACACCGGCCTGCTCTGCTAATTTAACCGCTGCATGCAAATGCGCTTCATCATCGGGTCTATTGAGACGTTGGATATCAATATAGAATCGATCGCCAAAAACCGCTGTCCAGCTATCAAGATAACGACGGGCTTGATCGGTTTTACCGGTCACTAAGGCATGACCGACATCCCCTTCTGCCGCGCCGGATAAAGCAATAAGACCTTCAGATAGTTCCAATATCCAACTGTGCTTAACACTTGGGCCGCGCAGACCCTGGCCCTGCTGATAAGCACGAGAAATTAACTTTAATAAATTTTTATAGCCCACTGAATTTTGAGCAAGCAGTGTTAGCGTATAGGGCGTTTGACTATCATCATCCGTCACCCAAGTTATATCGGCACCGTATATAGGCTTTATACCACTGCCAAACGCGGACTTTTGAAACTTCACTAAGCCGTAAAGGTTATTGCGATCGGTGAGTGCCATGGCAGGCATATCCAGAGCCGCCATACGCTTAACCACCGATTTTATCCGTAGTAATCCATCCGACAATGAAAATTCGGAGTGGCTACGAAGATGGACAAACGGTGCAGTCATATTTAGAACTTATCAATTTATTTGGATAAAAAATAGCGAATGTTAATGCTATGTAAAGCAGACTAGTTTACTACAAGCTGACAAATTTCAGCAGTGCTGAAGTGTGTTTTATTATTATTGCTCTAGCGCGGTCTTAACACTGCTCTAACACAGCTCTAACCGGGCCAAAGGTGGTTCGATGGTACTGAGTGACACCGTGCTCCACAAGTGCAGCTCGGTGAGCGGCCGTGGGATAGCCTTTGTGCTTCTCAAAGCCATACTGCGGGTAATCACGGGCTAAGGCGAACATATCTCTATCACGGGTGACCTTAGCAATAATAGAACCGGCGCTAATACAGGTAATGCGCTGATCGCCTTTAATAAAGGCCTGTGCAGAATACGTCCACTTGGGCACTCGATTACCATCAACAACCACATGCTCGGGCTGCACGACTAATGCCTCAACGGCGCGTTTCATCGCTAGCATCGAGGCCCAGAGAATATTGAGCTCATCAATTTCAGCCACACTGGCGCGTCCAACCGCCACCGCTATCGCTTTTTGGTGAATCTCTTCAAACAGCTGCTCACGCTTTTTTTCACTGATTTTCTTGGAATCGGCTAAACCTTCAATCGGTTGCTGCGGATCTAAAATAACCGCAGCAGCAACCACATCACCGGCTAATGGACCGCGACCCGCCTCATCGACACCGGCTAATAAATGACCGGAATAATGGATATCAGGCTCTTCAAAAGTCATTGTTATTCACTTCGGGTTTACAGCCCGCTAAAGATAAAACAACCGCCGCCGCTTTTTCACTGGCATTTTGAGCCAGCTGATCATGTAGCTGTCGAAAAGCATTTTTAACTTCGGCAGCTAAAGCCGGTTGCTCAATATAGCTAAGCAACGCCGATGATAAGCTCTCAGCAGAAATGTCATGCTGAATAAATTCTTGCACATAGGCTTTGTCGGTTAACAAATTTGGCAGTGCGACATAATCAACCTTTACCATGCGCGACATAATGGCATAACTCAGCGGCGCCAATCGATAAGCGACCACCATAGGTTTACCCAGCAAAGCCGCTTCGAGAGTTGCCGTACCAGAGGCTAGCAAAACTAAATCGGCCATTTGCATACAGAGCTGTGACTCTCCACGCGTCAATAAAATACGCTGACGAATTAAATGAATATCGGGCTCAGATAAACGCTGTGACAATAGCTCGTAAAGCGCCTCAGAAGCGGCTGGAATAACAAAGCGCATATTGGGCTGACGTTGCAAGCAAGCGGCAATCGTCTCCATAAAGACATCAAGAAGCGCATGTACTTCACTGTTGCGACTGCCGGGCATCACGCAAAGTAACGGCCCTTGCAGCCTAAATTCTTTTAACTGGTTAGAGAGTTCAGATTCGGCAACGGGTGCATCAAACGATAATTGCTCAGCCAAAGGATGGCCGACAAAGGTAGATTCAATATCATGCTGTTTTAGAAAATCCACTTCAAAGGGCAACAGCGATAAAACATGATCGACACTTTTTCGAATACCTTTGACCCGCCCCTGTCGCCATGCCCAAACCGATGGGCACACATAATGGCACGTGGGAATACCCTGCGCTTTAATTTTGCGTTCAAGGGCAAGATTAAAATCTGGCGCATCAATACCCACAACAACCGCCGGTTGGAATTCTAAAAAATGCGATATTAAGCGACGTCGAAGTGTCAGTAACTGAGGTAATCGCTTAAGCGGCTCAACTAAGCCCATTACCGATAAAAGACTCATATCATCAAGAGTCTTAAAACCTTCGGCTTGCATTTGCTCACCACCAAGACCAATAAATTCGGCATGCGGATACTGCGCTTTAATCGAGCGAATTAAATCTGCACCCAATAGATCACCCGATGCCTCTCCAGCAACGATGCCTATTAATAATGGTTTGCTGTTATCAGACATTAAACTAACACTCTACTATTGCCGCACGCGACATGAAGGTGAAATTGAGTGGGTGGATGGATTAAGCTTTTTTATTATCACCCTAGCTATTAATATAGCTATCACTCTCGCAAAAAAACTAACTGCGTACAATACCGCGCGTAGATGATTCAATTGAATCAACAAACACCGCAATTGACGGCGATTCTGCCATCATGGGCTTAAGTGATTCTATTGCATCACTCAAACTTAATTTTTTGCGATAAACAATTTTAAACGCTTGCTGTAATTTTTTAATCTCATGGTCAGAAAAATTACGGCGACGTAAACCTTCTACATTAATCATTTTAGGCGCAGCAGGATGACCATCGGCCAGCACAAAGGCGGGCAAATCTTGCGACAATCGACTCATCATACCCAAATAACTGTGCGCACCAATTCGGCAGTACTGATGCACACCACAGTAACCGCTGATGATTGCCCAGTCACCCACATGCACATGACCGGCCAGTGCAACATTATTGACCAAGATACAATGATTACCGATAACGCAATCATGACCGACATGCACGTAAGCCATTAATAAATTATGGTTACCAATAAAAGTATCACCGCGATCTTGAATTGTGCCACGATGAATAGTGACACCTTCGCGAATAATATTATCATCGCCTATCGTTAAAGTCGTAGGCTCATTGTTATATTTTAAATCGGGTGTTGCTTCACCGATGCTAGAAAACTGAAATATCTGGCAGCGCTGACCAATTGTCGTCGGCCCTTTAATTACACAATGAGACGCGATTACGCAGCCCTCACCAATGGTTACATCAGGGCCAATGGTTGTCCACGGGCCCACGGTGACACTAGGGTGTATATTTGCGCTAGCATCGACAATAGCAAGATCATGAATCATCTTAGACCTCTCTATCTGCACAAAGAATTTGACCTGCAGCAACCATTTTTCCGTCCACTTCAGCGCGACAATCAAATTTCCAGAGGCCAGAGCGAGACGATACGATAGCGGCCTTTAAGGTTAATTGATCACCAGGAACAACCGGTTTTTTAAAG
>DMZE01000180.1:7174-7634 GCA_003492055.1 Cellvibrionales bacterium | reverse complement strand
ACCGTCCAACGATCAGGACGATAAAACTTAACAATAACGGGCTCGCCTTCATCAATGCCTACTTGATAAACACGGTTTTCATAGCTGTTTAATGCCAAAATACGTGCGTCGGATAAACGCCCGGTTGATTCAACGGCATCAATTACGACATCTGGCGTTAGCAGCTGATACGGATGATCCTCAACCGAAGGCGGCGCTGCCTCAGTAATATCCTCATCTAACGAGGATATTAAGTTACCACGATTATCATCGTCGTGATCATCACCATAGTCATCGTCGTTATTGCCATCATGATTATTGTCATGCTCATTATTAATGTCATGCTCATTATTAATAGCCACGTGCTGCCACCCTATGCTTTTGCATTCCACGGTTCTTATCAGACAGCTCACGGCTTTTTCCAGACAGCTCACGGTGCTTTCCAGATAGCTCACGGCTCTTTCCAGACAGCTCACGGCTG
>DMZE01000180.1:387-7165 GCA_003492055.1 Cellvibrionales bacterium | reverse complement strand
GCGTGTCGTACTAAGCTATCGGTTTGCAGAAAATTCACTTGCTTATTTTGTACCGCAGTAATCATTGGCCAACGCTGCCAATGCGCTAATTCACTGGCGTCTTGATTATTCGATCCACTACTAAAAATAACTTCAGGGTTAGCCGCAATCACTGATTCAATACTGACCCTGGGCGCAATTTCTGGCAATGCTGAAAATACATTTTTACCGCCACACAATTCAATGGCGGCATTCATAACATGATCGCCATTCAGTGTTTGCATAGGCTCTTGCCAAACCTGATAAAACACCGACACCGTTTCTTTGTGACTATAAGTTGCTTGTAATTGATTCAACGTTTTTCGATAACGCGCACTCGCTGCTTCTGCCTCTTTGTTTAAACCTGTCAAACGACCCATATCTCGCAATAATTCTTCAATATCGTCTAGAGTATGCGGCTCAGAAGCGTAAACCGTTAAGCCTAGTGATCGCAGCTTAGCAATAGCGTCCACACCAAAACCTGACTGCCAAACCATAACTAAATCTGGCGCTAAATTGACGATCATTTCATAATTAATAATATTGTGAGAAGCCACGCGAGGAATGGCTTTTGCCGCGTCGGGATAATCTGAATACTCGGACGCAGCTAAAATATAATCGCCTGCATCAATCGCATAAAGACTCTCAACCAAGTTGGGCCCCAATACCACTAAGCGCTTAGCTGGAGTCGATAAACTTATCCGCACGTCCATATCATCAAAAACAGCATCAGCCAAAACCGTATTCGCCATTAATAAGCTATACAAACATATCGCCAACCGTTTAATTAAAAGCATACGCTAAACCTCAGGTATCACGAGTGGTTTTGCTGTTTTAGGATGAGCAATAATATCAACCTCAATGTCGTAAACCTGCTTAATCATCGCCTCGGTTATCACCTCACTAACGCTATCAAACGCGATTAAATGCCCAGCTTTTAATAGGGCAATTTTATCGGCATAAGTCGCTGCTAAATTAACATCATGCAAGGCAATAAAAATCGTTAGGCCTTTAGCCGCTAACTGCTGTAACAAATTCATCAACAAGGTTTGATGCGGCATATCTAATGCGGCAATGGGCTCATCTAACAACAAAACACTGTTGTCATAAACATCTAATTGCGGGCTGCATATTAACTGGCTCAACACTCTAGCTAATTGAGTGCGTTGTTTTTCACCGCCCGATAGTGCGGTATAAGGTCGTTGAGCTAAATCACGAATATGCAAAAGATCCATCAAATTATGGATAATCGCTCGATCACAAAGCTGCCCATCACTATGCGGGTAACGCCCCATAGCTACTACATCTTCAACCACAAATGGAAAGTTAAGCCCCGATTGCTGCGGCAATACCGCCACTTTTTGTGCAAGAGACGGTGGTGTAAAAGATTGAATATCGGCACCATTAAGTAATACTCGACCACGACTACAAGCCATCACACTACTGGCGCAATGCAGTAATGATGTTTTACCCGCGCCATTGGGCCCTAACAGTGCTGTTATTGTTCCTGCTTGCAAGGCTAAGCTAATATCACTTAACACCTCAACACCGTCTCGATTTAGCGATACGGCATCAAATATTATTCTGCTCTCTTGGCCCTCTTGGCTCTCTTGGCTTTGTTGACTATGTATCATATTAATACATACCATAATCACGACGCTGCCGTAACAAGATAATAAAGAGTGGCGCACCTAATAACGCGGTGATAACTCCCACGGGCATTTCGGCTGGCGACAAAACAATTCGCGCCACAATATCGGCAGCTACTAACAACAACCCACCGGCTAGAGCAGAGTAAGGTAATAAGCGTCGATGACCAGGACCGATAAGCATCCGTAACATATGCGGCACGACTAAACCGACAAAGCCAATTACACCCGCTAGAGCAACGGAAGAAGCAACTGCAAAAGCGACGATCACCACCAATGACCATTTAATACGCTGCACATCAACACCTAAGTGCCGCGCTTCAGATTCGCCCAATAACATGGCATCGAGTTGTCGAGCAAAACGCATCAATAAAAGCACCGCGGGTATAATAATACAGGCCGCTAATATCACGCGTCGATCACTAGCGGCATCAAGGCCGCCCATATTCCATAAACTAATACGGCGCATGGTTTCATTATCGGTCATATAAGCCAACAAACTATTACCCGCGCCTGCCAATGCGGTAATCGCAATACCCACTAACAGCATAGTCGCTACTGATGTCTGGCTAGAAGATAAGTGGTCGCTCGACCCTGTTGATAAACGATAAACGATCAATGCCGCTAACAAGCCGCCAATAAAAGCACCTGTTACCAATATCGATAAACCACCCCACTGCTCAACATCGGTGAACAAATTTAATCCGCCGCCGCCAATAAGTACCACTGCAACACTGGCACCCAGTGAAGCGCCACTGGTGACACCAATAATAGAAGGGTCGGCCAAGGGGTTGCGAAATAAACCTTGCATCGCTGCGCCGGATATTGCCAACCCTGCCCCCACTAGCCACGCTAATAAGGTTCTAGGTAAACGAATATCAGCAATTATCGTATGTAAGCCAGCCATAGCTGGATCTAGGCCTGTTGTATCAGTAAAAGCATCAGTAAAAAGAAAAGGCAGTATTTGCAGCAGTTGCTGGCTATCAATTGGCACTGGGCCAACACTTAAACCTAACAACAGCATTACTGGAGTGAACAAACACAATATCCACCCGACTAAACCAAAGCCTGAATCCGCACTCGACATCATTAAAAATCAACGCCTTTACGCGCCTTAATGCCATCGTTAAATGCGTGCTTAACGTCTTTAACTTCCGATACGGTATCCATAATAGCTTGTAGCTTAGCACCACCACCGCGACCGGTAACAACAACACTTTGCTGTTCAGGTCGATTCTTTAATGCCGACAACACTTCATCTTCATCTAAGTAATCATAGGCCAGCATATAGGTGAGTTCGTCCAACACGACTAAATAAACACTGTCATCAGCCAGTAAGGCTTTTGATATTTCCCAAGTCTTTTTCGCAGCAGCAATATCGCCACTACGATCTTGTGTATCCCATGTAAAGCCCGTACCCATTTGATAGAACACAACATTCGGGTCTTGCTCTTGCAAGTAACGTTCTTTCAAATAAATTTCTTCACCCGATAACATTTCGCCTTTAATAAATTGCACCACGCCAACTTTATAGCCATAACCCAAGGCGCGCATAACCATACCAAATGCAGAGCTAGACTTACCTTTGCCATTGCCAGTCAATAAAATAGCTACGCCTCGCTCTTCATCTGCGGCAGCAACTGTCGCATCAACATTCGCCTTTTGTTTTTCCATAGCTTTTTTGTGCTTGGTATCGCGACGCTGCTCACTGCTGTCAGAGCCATTCAGCTCAGGTTGTTCACTCATATTTAGTTCTACCGTGATTATGCAAATTTGCCCCTGCAGCATAACCAATTTTGCTGTTTATGCATAACTGTGCATGGGGGGCAGCTCGATTCTTAACTTGCAGCTCACAAGGTGCCGTGATAGTGTGCGCCACGATTTATTTAAACCTTGTTGACAGGTGCCTAGCTGAATGCCTTATCGCTCATTTAAACGTGATAAGACGCAGGTTAGGCTTAAACGGGAAGTTCGGTAAATACTTCAACTGCTTCTAATCAGTGCGCCCTCTCATCTCTGGGCACACATAAAAAGATACAGCAGTAGAAAAGCCCGACGCTGCCCCCGCAACGGTAAGTGAATAAAGTGCGTTTAAGCTCAGGCTTACTCGCCCTATCACCAGCCCGGAACCGGCCTCCGACAAATAGCAACCATCGCGGAGGGCGATATGGAATTGCACATTAGGTGTCTTGATGTCATTCACATCAAGCATTGTGTATTGGTATCTCAGCACCAATTATTCCTGTTATCTCAAACCGCCATTGAGCAACCGCAAAACGCATTAAGCGTTTTGTAAAGCTGTGCGCTCAAGGCGTTTTAACAGGGAAAAATTGCGTCTGCAATCGACTACCCAGTCAATAACACCTTGCCATTTAATGGCAAGCGCCTTCGGCTACCTGGCTGCTTTACTGGCCGCTACTTTAACCATTTACCTAACAACCTTTAGCGCATCCACTTTGGCATCGACGAACGCGACAGTTAACCCACCAGAAATAGAAGAAATTATTATCACTGGCCTCAAACAAAGGCCATTACTAGACCTACCCCGAAGCGCAACAGTGATTACCGCAAAGGATATCGCCTTGTCTGGCGCCCGCAATATTACTGAGCTGTTAGCACAACAGGCCAATATTGTTTCGAAGTCATTCAGTGGCAACAGTAAATTCACCTCAATCGATATACGCGGCTCAGGTGATACTAGCGTCAGCAATATTTTAATACTCGTAGATGGTATTAGTATTAATGCACCCGATCTTTCAGGACCGGATTTTTCGATATTGGCTTTATCCCAAATCAAACGTATAGAGATTATTCGTGGTGGTAATAGTGTGCGTTACGGCAGTGGCGCTTCGCATGGGGTCATTAACATTCTCACCTTAGAGGCAGATGAAGGTCTAAAAGGATTAATTAAATTAGATGGCGGCAGCTTTAATACGCAGTCTCAGCAAGCGACAGTGTCTATTGCCGATAAAAACCAAAGCCTAACGGTTTTTACAAGACGATCGGCCAGCGACGGCTATCGACAGCATAATAAAATGGACGGTCAAGATTTTTTACTTAGCTATCACGCAAATGTCAGCGATCGCTGGTCAATAAATACGAAAAGCTACATTCATAATGATAGCTATGAGCTACCAGGCGGACTCGATCGCAACATGCTTGCTAGCGGCCTAGCAGATCGCCGAGACGGTAGTATCCAAAGTGGTGCAGAAGGTGAAACAGAAGATAAATCGCAGCTTATAAAAGCCTCGTTTCAAGCAAGCAATGCACTCAAAATATCAAGTACTCTTCACTATCGAGAACGTAAAAATCAATTTATCTTTGGAGAGAGTTTTAGCAGCACTGAAAACCAGAATCTCGATAAGATAACTCAACGTTCTTTATTAGGCGAAATTGTTGCTGAATGGCATTCACCTAACGATATATCTTTTGTGACTGCTGGTTATGAAAAAAATAACGGCGATTACTCAAGAACAAATGGTGGCCAACAAAAAATTAATGGTGAGATAAATAGCGGAAAATTGAGTGGCGAAGGCTATTTTATCTATTCAACCATCATTGTTAAAAACAATTTAACACTTGGTTTTGGTCATCGTAAGGGAGTAAGCACCAAGCTATTAAAACAAGACAAACTTGTTAATGATGAAACCTCAACCCTCTGTGAGAGCACAACACAATCAACAGGCATGGCGCCTCCCTTTGATGTCATAACGTTTAAAAGTAATTGCCCTTTAATTATTAGTCAACTTAACCACAATGAGAGTCGCTGGAAAAACGAGGCCTATGAAGCCAATCTTGTGTATGCCATAAATGCATCTACCAACCTATATACTAGCTATGCCGAGACTTTTCGTAACCCGAACATTGATGAGCTGGCACTATCGCCCCCAGACCTTGCTCCGCAAACCGCCGACCGCTACGAAGCCGGTATAAAACATGCCACACAGCGCTTCGCTATTGATATCGGTTATTTTCACTTTCGTTCGAATCAAGAAATTTTATTTCGCTCATCGAATAATTCTTTTGGTATCAATACCAACAGTTCATCTCTTATTACTCGTCAAGGTGGAGAGCTACAACTGAGAGTCTTACTCAGCGACTCTCTCGAGTTTAACGGTAACGCCGGCTATAACGATGCAATCTCTGACCTAAAAAGTAGAATCCCGCTGGTACCCTTTATTACGGCTGCAGCTAATTTGAGCTGGCAACCCACTCCATTGATTAATAGTCGTATTTCAATACGGCATACGGGTGCCAGAGAAGATGGCAATAGCTATTTAAACAATATGGGTATCACTACCTATCAAAAGCTAGCAAGCCACACAGTGGTTGATGCCAGCATTCGCTTTTCCCAAGCTATCGAAAGCAGCACACAAGACGCGAGAACATTATTATTTTCGCTGGGTATAAACAATCTATTTAATAAAAAATATTCAGACATCGCCTATAGCAACAGCATTTACCCTGCTCCAACACGAAATATCTTTGGCAGTGTTTCTTATGCGTTTTAATTTTAAAACAATTTAATCATTATAAAAATCAAGCCATCAATCATTTTTTGCTGGCCAATAATTAGATAAAAAAATATTTATGTCTATAAAAAACAGTTTTACATTAGTACTCAGTTTATTTTTAAGCATTTCAGTTTATGGCGGACCTTTTCCGCCGGCTGCCGGCTTACCTGGCTCAACAGCTATTGCCGCTAACGATCCTGCTATTGCTGGCTGGGCGACGGCTTATAGCGATTACGTTATTGGCGATAACGTTGATTTACAATTTCAAACACCTAATTTAGCCTTAGGCCCTGCGGGCAACTCCAATGGCAATAATAACGGCTTTGTTTTTGATATCGTCTCACTTGGAGAGAATGGCAGCATCAGCTTAAGCTTTGCCGAGCCCATTACCAATGGTGATGGAGCAGACTTTTTAGTCTTCGAAAATAGTTTTTCAGATAGCTTTTTAGAATTAGCCTTTGTCGAAGTATCATCAAACGGAATCGACTTTGTTCGCTTTGATAATATTTCATTAACACCTGATTCTATTGGTGCATTTGGCAATATCGATACCACTAATATTTTAGGATATGGCGGAAAATATCGTGGTGGTTTTGG
>DMZE01000180.1:0-382 GCA_003492055.1 Cellvibrionales bacterium | reverse complement strand
TTAAATATTAATTACATCACTCATATTCGCATAGTCGATATTAATGGCAATGGCACGCACTCCGACAGTCTAGCTGCACCCGCTGGTCCTAATCCTATATATGACCCCTCTCCCTCTTTTGGTAGCGCTGGCTTTGATCTTGATGCCGTAGCCGTGATGCATTTTTACCAACAAGAATTTGAAGCCAATGTTCCATTACCTTTTTTCAGCTTAGTTTTATTAAGCTTAATGCTTATCAATATTCGTTATTTCAATGGACGTAAACAGTCAGAGTCCTAGACACATAACAAAAGACACATAACAAAAGACATATAGCAAAAAATTACGTCAATACTGACACAACACTTTTTAAACACTTATTAATATTAATAATTAGGAAAAC
>DMZE01000220.1:1521-3251 GCA_003492055.1 Cellvibrionales bacterium | reverse complement strand
TTGTCCGCTAAAACGCCGACGGCTCTTAATGCTGCGTCGCGTAATTTGGCTAAGGCATTGCAGCAAGATAATTTAAACCTTGCTGATGTTGCTTACACTTTGCAGCGTGGGCGTCGAGCTTATCCTTATCGACGTGCTATTGCCGTTGAACATCGAGATGATGCAATAGCGTTATTGGAAGGACAGGACGCTAAGCGTGTGGTTGATAGCCACGCCGAAAGTCGTGCGCCTTCATTAGTGTTTATGTTTCCTGGTGGTGGTGCGCAATACGCCGGTATGGGCGCTGAGCTTTATCATTCCGAAGCCGTTTATCATCAAGCCTTTGATAGCTGTTTGGATTGTCTTGACGATGCCTTAGCTAGTCAAATTCGAGATTTAGTGTTTGCCAATAATGACAATCTTGATAATGCATCGAAGTTACTTGAGCGTCCATCAAGCGCGTTACCCGCTTTGTTCGCCACAGAGTATGCGTTAGCCAAACAGTTGATGGCATGGGGCGCTAAGCCGCAAGCCTTTATTGGTCATTCTATGGGGGAGTACACAGCAGCGTGTTTGGCCGGTGTATTGCAGTTAAATGATGCGATGCGCTTAGTAGCTTTAAGAGGTGAGCTATTTGAGCAAGTGGCTTTAGGTGGCATGTTAAGTGTTGCGCTTGCAGAAGCCGATGTGCGTAAGCACTTAAACGATGAGTTAGATATTGCAGCTGTTAACGCAGCCGATTTATGTGTTGTGTCAGGGCCTATTAAGGCGATTGAGCGCTTACACAGTGATTTAGATAAGCAGGAAATTGACTGCACGCGCATTCGCATTAACGTTGCTGCGCACTCTTCAATGTTAGAAAGTATTTTAGAACCCTTCCGCACGTTTTGTCAGAGTATTGCTTTTTCTAAACCGACCATACCATTTACTTCGAATGTGAGTGGCGGATGGATAAGCGATACGCAGGCCATGGATCCTAACTACTGGGTGGACCATCTAAGGAGTACCGTTAGGTTCTCTGAAAACATAGCGACGGTATTATCCGATGATACTCGTGTCTTGGTTGAAGTAGGTCCAGGCCGTACGCTAACGACATTGTCACAAGCGGGTGAGGCTAGAGCGCAAGCCAGTTTTAATTCAATGCGTCATCCTAAAGAGCAGTGTTCTGATGTCGAATATGCCTTAAGGACTTACGGCCATATATGGGCTGCGGGAGTCACCACTAACTGGTTAGATCTTTGGGGCGATGAACGCCGTCAACGTATTGCATTACCCAGTTATCCCTTTGAGCGTAAAACCTATTGGATAGATCCTGTTGTTAATGCGCAGGTACAACCATCTATAAATGATGAAAAAATTGAAAAGCGTCCGAATATAGACGATTGGTTTAGTCGTATAAGTTGGACGCAAAGTCCGATTCCTCAATCATTAATATCAAAAGAGATTGACGCACCTGCGGTCGATAAAAAAGCGGCTGTCTGGCTAGTTTTTACTGATAGTTGTGGTGTGTCAAATCAGATGGTTGATCAGTTAACGGGTTCCGACCAACTTATTACGGTACAAAAGGGCGATGCATTTAAGCAGCACACGAATAGTGCTTTTAGTATATCTGAAAATAATTTAGCCGATTTTGAGCAATTATTTCAAGCGCTATCAAAAGCCCAACAGCTGCCGCAGCATATTGTTTACTTATGGCCGGTGACTTATGGCGACTCACAATATTCGTTAGAAGAAAAAAATGACCGTTTAAA
>DMZE01000220.1:0-1481 GCA_003492055.1 Cellvibrionales bacterium | reverse complement strand
TTTTGGGGTTTGTTTAATTTGAGTAAAGTGCTTTGCGAATATGAAACGCCTATGCGCTTAACCGTTGTCTCAGATGACATGCAGTCAATAGTCACGCCGTCTATACCTGAAAAATCCTTATTAATAGGTCCTATATCGGTATTGCCTCATGAGATGCCGCATATCGAAACACAGTCGATAGATATTTCCTTATTGCATATAAGTGCAGACGGACTTAAAAAAGTCGCCAAGCAAATTATTCATGAAATAGGCAGTGCTAATGATGAGCGTATGGTGGCTTATCGTGGCAATGATCGATGGATACGCACAATTAAAGATGCGCCCATAAAAGAAATGAATCATTTAGAGCCGGAATGGCTAAGACCGGGTGGCACATACCTTATTACCGGTGGCTTAGGTGGTATTGGCCTAACCATCGCTAAACATTTAGCGGAGTTAGGTGCGGGTCACTTAGTGCTGTTAGGGCGTCGAAGTTTACCTGAGAGATCATCATGGGAAGCTTGGTTAGCCCAGCATGCAGATAATGATGCGACCTCGCAGCGCATTCAAAAAGTGCAAGCCATAGAGGACTGCGGCGCTAAAGTGATAAGCATTGCCGCCAATGTGGTTGATCATAAAAGCATGGCACAAGCGGTAAGTGATGCAACGGCAAAGTGTGGCTCGATACATGGCGTAATACATGCAGCGGGGACTATGGATGACCAGCTGATAATGTTGAAGTCCCGAGCCTCGGCAGAAGCCGTGATAGATACAAAAGTGAAAGGCGCATTAATACTTGACGATATTTTTTCAGCACAGCCATTAGATTTCTTTATCGTATTTTCATCCATCGCCTCTTATTTAGGTTTACCGGGTCAAATTGATTACACAGCAGCTAATGCATTTTTGGATACCTTTGCTATAGAGCGATCACAGCGCGCCAATGGCAAGTCGTTAGTGATTAATTGGAATGCTTGGCGTGACATTGGCATGGTGGTTAATGGCATGGAAGTTAATGGTCAGCAAGAAAACATTGAGGCAGGAGTGAGCGGTAAAGAAATATACCGTGTAGCGCATCCCGCATTAGATCAATGTATTGATTTATCCGATCATGATTTGCGACAGGACAAACAGCAGCATTTATTCAGTACGCATTTTAGTGTCAATAAGCATTGGCTTCTCTCTGAGCATCAAACAAAAACAGGTGTAGCGTTAATTCCCGGCACCGGTATTGTTGAATTAATGCGTGCAGCCTATACAGAGCACTGCACAAGAGCATCTGAAGACCATAATAGAAAAGCAGTAACGGCAATAGCCTTAACAGATATACAGTTTTTGAGTGCATTTCAGCTTGAGAATGAAGACGGTCAGCATAAAGATCGTGACCTACATATTCGAGTAGAAGGAGATGAGCAGCAAGCCAATTTAACACTGTATTCAGAGTCGGATGAAATGCCGCATGCTATAGGCCAAGCACGCGTGCTAAACGCACCTCCATCGCT
>DMZE01000059.1:1710-3512 GCA_003492055.1 Cellvibrionales bacterium | reverse complement strand
ATTTAACCGTTATTCAAAATTTAAAAAGGCCCCTAATATTTAAATATTAGGGGCCTTTTTTTATGCTAAATGAAGAAAGACTATAAGCTATTGCCTATAAAAAGAAACGGGGAATTGATATTAAATCAATTAATCAAAGTGTATTTTAAAAAAATCAAAATAAATCGAATATCAAAAAGTCCAAGACGCACCAAAACTGAATCCTGACTCCTCGTTTTTAGAACCTCGAATATAATCCCTATACTCAACATTTATTTTAGCGTCTTCAGCAAGATTAAATTCAGCACCTATACCATAAGACACATCACCCTCGGAATAACTCTCATTGCCTGCTGCTGCTTCGATATCAGAGCGCGTCCACTGAGAAGCCCCAGTAACACTCGTTGCTCTATCCGTCACTATACTCGTTGCTCTACCCGTCACTACACTCGTTACTATATAGGGAGAGACATAAGGAGAGACGCCTTTACTCGGGGCCACACTGAGTCGAAGATAGGCACCCTGCGGCTCATCAAATTTAAGCGCTGTTGTCATAGCCAATGGCGGCTTAATATTTTCTATTGCCTGTGGCTCTGAATAATAAGGATCAGCGTCGCTAAATTCGGCATTTAAAAAGCCTATTTGTGCTACTGCCTCGCTATAACCGTCAACATTTTTCCCTTCACCCCAAACGCTTGTCGATATAAAAGCTGCAAAAACCACCAATAGAAACCCTTTTTTTCCGGCACCCTTTTTCTTCATTAAAATAATTCCTTATTAATTGTAAAAGCTGAGGAAATTTTACATTGGGAATTTTTTTAAACCATAGCATTTGGGGACAATCTACTTAGCATTTAAGGCCATTATCGTTAGAGCTAAGAAAAAACCCTTTAACAATAAGCATATACACTTACTCCTAACTTAATCTGTTTTTTAATTTTTTCGACTATCTCACGCTCCTGGTCCAAATAGACACCATCCGCAAAGGCAATTGAGGATGCAATAAACGGCATCAAAGAAGCAAGGAGTGAGCACTCGCTCAACCTTTCTAACCTTGCTGCCAAATCAAATGTATTCGCATCAATCAACTCTAAACAATGATCAAATTCTTTATCGGCACTATCGATATCGACATCCGAATTTGGCAGTCCTGCCAAGTGACCACAAATAATTTGATACACATCTTTTTCATTGCGACTCACATTTAAATCGATCGCGGCTACCGATGCCGCAACACCGGCAACCACATTAATTAAATCACCAGGACTCAGATTACGAATTTCTTTAGCGAGTTGACGCTGATTCATTTGAATTAAACGCCCCGCAATTTGATCGGGTGATTTTGTCCGATTAATATGAAACCACATAGGAACTAACCATCCAATAACCGCACCCACTGCCGCTCCTTTTGCAACAATCCAGCCGAACGATAAACTAGAAAGATACTGAGGGTCTTTCGTTCCATAGCCCTCAAAGGGACCAATACCTGCCATCCAGTCATAGGTAATAACAGAAGCTAAGGCTAAAGCAGCAATCGAAATACTCACATCCAATGCGCGCTGGTAAGTGCACAATCTATCAGTAGCGCCAAGGCGCTGATGCTTATCGAGTATCCACGACACAACAATAGCTAAGGCTAAAGACTGTAACGCAAAAGGAAAACTCCACTGAATACTCTCCTTAACATGCAATAAATTTTCACTGCTTAATTCGCCATCCAACATATTTAAAATATAACGATAACTAATAGTGACAGCGAACCACCCCACTACCGTAATGCCACCCACTACTCCATAAGCCAACCATGATCGCTGCTTAGTGAG
>DMZE01000059.1:0-1606 GCA_003492055.1 Cellvibrionales bacterium | reverse complement strand
ATCAACAGGCTTCATAAACTGCTCAATAATCGATAATGATAAAAATGTTATAAAAATTGCAAACAAACCCGATAACATTTGTTGAGGAGATAATCGATCAAATCCTTGCGTGCCGCCCTCAAACCCTAATTGTGTCACTCGCGCACTGCGCCCGCTTTCAGAAAGCTCTGTCATACAAATAGCCTGGCCAATGATTATTGAGGCATCTAAAAATAATTGAGCAATCGATTTATCAAGAAATCGTTCAATTTTATGCAACACTTTAGAATCTAACTGCTCAGCTTTGAGTTGTGCGAACTCTTCATTAATCTCATCGCGCTGCTTAAATAAATCATTAAGCGCCGTTCGCTTTGTCATTAAAAAACGACGCATTCGGCCAGAATCATCCTGCTTCCATTCTTC
The DNA here is from genome assembly GCA_003492055.1 of Cellvibrionales bacterium. Lineage (GTDB taxonomy): Bacteria > Pseudomonadota > Gammaproteobacteria > Pseudomonadales > UBA7434 > UBA7434. Next base: position 1,204 of record DMZE01000059.1, on the reverse strand, counting down.
TAAACCACTTAATATCGCATTCACTCGCGCCCAACGAAAATCGAGTGAAGCGCTCGTACTCGTCATCAATGGCGTAAAATCGATATTTAATTTTTTACAGTTTTTGCGTAACTGTTTATTTTGTATTGGTGAAAAATTAAACCTTGCGCGCCGCATTGACGCCGCCATTTTATAAACGTGCGTTGGAATGTTACCTCTATCCCAAAACGTATTCAGTAGCGCCTGATCATAGCGTGACAACCAAGGTAATGATGGAAGTAACGTTGTTAAAAATAACGCCGACACCATGGGAGCACTTAGCTTATCAATAGCTAATGGCACATTAGAGCCAACCTGACCTGATGACAGCGCATACAACCAACCAATGGTTTCTGGCGAGCTATCAAGTACAGCACCAAAAAAAACATAGAGGGTCAATACAGCTAATAGATAAAAGAAAAAATAGAGACTAAAGTTTTGGAAGGTGGTTGAAGCGCGATTACTTGCGGGAGTGTTATAACGTCGATAAGCATTAACGGCAACAAAGACTCCGCCCACGCTCCATTCGATAAGACTAATGCTCTCCATTGTGCTCTCCTTCATCAGGCTTCCTTGCCTTTGTTCTGCACTGAATATATTTAACGCGAATAAACAACCCACTTTTCAGCAGCACTCTTAAAAGAATACCCACAGACATCAATAATAGACAATTATTGATATTGGAAATATCGAGTGTATGCTTATCGCGATAAGCCGATGCGTTTTATACGCCAGCCTCTATTCTTAAGCAAGCGGGATGAAGCCCCGCCTTAATACAATATCTTATTTAATAATTTCTTTTTATTCTTTTAAGTTACGAAAAAAATAAACATTGATGAGCAGTTTAAATCGGCAGCGAAATTATTTTCCACTGCACGAATAAAATGAACACTAGAACTTATCAGTAATAGCACCTTCTGATGCAGAGCTAACATTAGCCGCATACTTGGCTAAAACACCCCGTTTGTATTTTGGTTTAGGCGCTTTCCACTTAACTTTTCGCGCAGCCAACTCTTTCGCACTCACATCTACAGATAACGCTTTTGTACTTGCATCAATGGTAATACGATCTCCATTTTTCACTAAACCGATGGGGCCGCCAACAAAGGCTTCCGGTGTTATATGTCCAACAACAAAGCCATGCGTACCGCCCGAGAAACGACCATCGGTTATCAATGCTACATCA
>DMZE01000160.1 GCA_003492055.1 Cellvibrionales bacterium | reverse complement strand
TTTGAAGCGGCGGTGGCTGGTGGTATACCCATTATTAAAGCCATGCGTGAAGGCTTAGCTGCAAACTCAATTGAATGGTTAGCGGGTATTATTAATGGCACGGGCAATTATATTCTTACTGAAATGCGAGATAAAGGCCGTCAGTTTAATGATGTGTTAGCCGATGCCCAGCAGCTTGGTTATGCCGAAGCTGATCCGACGTTTGATGTTGAAGGTATTGATGCCGCACATAAATTAGTAATTTTGGCTTCGTTAGCTTTTGCTATGCCATTGAACTTTGATGCTTGTTTTACCGAAGGTATTTCAGCTGTTGCACCGCAAGATGTTGTTTTTGCCGGTGAGCTGGGTTATCGCATTAAGCATCTTGGTATTGCGCGAAAAACTGAGCAGGGCGTTGAGATGCGCGTGCATCCGACATTAATTCCGCAGCGTCGTTTAATTGCCAATGTTGATGGTGTTATGAATGCCGTTTTAGTTAAAGGCGATGCCGTTGGGCCAACCTTATATTATGGTCCTGGTGCGGGAGCAGAGCCGACAGCCTCATCTGTGATTGCTGATATTGTCGATGTAGTGCGAACCATTGATGCTCAACCGACTAGTCGTGTACCTGCATTGGGTGTCGTTCAGAAGTCACTCTCGGCACTGCCAGTGTTATCGATTAGTGATATCAATACTGCTTATTATTTGCGTATTAATGTGAGTGATCAGCCGGGTGTGTTGTCGCATATTACACAAGCTTTGAGTGACTCTGGTATCAGTATTGAGGCCGTGTTACAAAAAGAAGCTGTACAGCACGAAGCTAATAGAGACTTATCTTCTCGTCAGGTTCCCATTGTGCTAATTACTGATCGTACATTAGAATCGCAGTTTATGGCGGCGGTTGAACGTATTGAAGCCTTAGATGCTGTGCAAGAAAGTATTCATTTTATTCGTGTTGAAAGCTTGGGCTAGCAGTTTGGTTTAGCAGCTTGGTTTTTAGAGCACAGCCAATTATTTTTATTTTAATCAACAATGGTTAGAGAGCGATAGTGAAATATATTAGTACGCGAGGCAATGCGCCGGAATTAAATTTTGAGCAAGTATTGCTAACAGGTTTAGCCACTGACGGTGGTTTGTATGTGCCTGCAAGTTTACCTGAGTTTTCTGCGGATCAAATAAGTAGTTGGGCAGGCTTGGCTTATCATGAATTAGCCTTTGAAATTGTTTCGCCTTTTGTGGGCGACTGTATTCCAGATGATGATTTGCGTGCTATTTTGGCAGAGACTTATAAAGATTTTTCTCATCCAGCTATCGCACCTTTAATACAGTTAGATCGTAACGAATGGATTTTGGAGTTATTCCAAGGGCCAACGTTGGCATTTAAAGATTTTGCATTGCAGCTTCTCGGTCGCTTGCTCGATTATTTTTTGAAAAAGCGTAATCAGCGTGTAGTTATTATGGGGGCGACCTCGGGTGATACCGGTTCAGCCGCCATCGAAGGCTGTCGTCGTTGCGATAATATTGATATCTTTATTTTACATCCCCATAACCGTGTGTCTGACGTGCAGCGTCGCCAAATGACGACAGTGTTAGAAGATAACGTTTACAACATTGCGATAGAGGGCAACTTTGATGATTGCCAAGATATCGTTAAGGCCAGTTTTCGTGATCAATCATTTTTACCTGATGGAATGCAATTAGTCGCAGTTAATTCAATTAACTGGGCGCGCATTATGGCGCAGATTGTTTACTATTTTTATGCAGGTTTATCATTAGGTTCACCCGCTAAGACAATGGCTTTTTCTGTGCCTACGGGTAACTTTGGTGATATTTTTGCCGGTTATTTAGCAAAGAAAATGGGTTTACCCATTAGCCAGTTAGTGATTGCCACCAATAAAAATAATGTATTACATCGCGTAATGACTGATTCGGTTTACTCGCGTACAGCACTCCATCAAACCTTGTCACCGAGTATGGATATTAGTGTATCCAGTAACTTTGAGCGTTTATTATTTGATTTGTATAACCGTGATGGCGATTGTATTCGTAATATGATGGAAGCATTTAATAGCGAATCGATTGAGCTTAATGATGATGCGATGGCTTCAGCGCGTGAACTATTTTCAAGCGCATCGATTGATGATGCAGCAACCTGCGACATTATTTCAAAGACCTTTAATGATATTGGCTATATGCTCGATCCGCACTCAGCAACCGGTGTTGGTGCAGGAAGATTGTGTAATAGAAATATAGAACAGCCGATGGTTGTTTTAGCCACGGCGCATCCAGCTAAGTTCCCTGATGCTATTGAGCAATCCAATATTGGCGTACAAGCAATAATACCCCCTCACTTAGGCGACCTTTTCGAGCGTGAAGAAAGGTTTACAGTATTGCCTTGTGATAAAGCAGTGGTAAATACTTTTATGTTTGATCAGCTGTAGCCGTTATGGCTGCTTTGATTCAGCGTCACGCCGCGTCTAATCTCGCTGACGCCAACTTTCCGCCCGATCTCTCTCCTATGCTGGGCCGTGTGTTTATGGCGCGTGGCGCACGCTGCAGTGACGATATTGATTTATCGATGTCGTCACTTTTATCGCCTTCTCTCCTTATGGGTATTGATGGTGCTGTCGATTTAATTATTGCAGCAATGGAGAGTGCTTCTAGAATATTAATTGTTGGTGACTTTGATGCCGATGGTGCAACCAGCTGCGCCTTAGCGATTCGGGCTTTTGAAGCCATGGGCCATAGTGATGTCCGGTTTATTGTGCCTAATCGTTTTGAGTACGGTTATGGTCTAACGCCAGAGATTGTTGACTTAGCAAAGCCGCAAAACCCTTCGCTTATTATTACCGTTGATAATGGTATCTCAAGTGTTGATGGCGTAGCCGCCGCTAGAGCTGCGGGTATCGATGTTTTAGTAACGGACCATCATTTACCCGGCCATCAATTGCCTAATGCTAATGTTATTGTCAATCCTAATCAGCATGGCTGTGAGTTTCCGAGTAAAGCACTTGCTGGCGTAGGTGTTATTTTTTATGTGATGTCAGCGGTACGCGCGGGGCTGCGAAAAAAACAATGGTTTAATGATCAGCGTAAAGAACCCAACATGGCAGACTTTCTTGATTTGGTCGCCTTGGGAACCGTTGCCGATGTCGTGCCGTTAGATAAAAATAATCGTATTTTAGTTGAGCAAGGTCTGCGTAGGATTCGAGTCGGTAAATGCAGTGCCGGTATTCGTGCGTTAATTGAAGTCTCGGGTCGCAGTGCGGCTAAATTAATTGCTTCTGATATGGGTTTTGCTTTAGGTCCACGTCTTAATGCCGCTGGCCGGTTAGATGATATATCGATTGGTATTGCTTGTTTATTAACAAACGATGTCGCTATGGCCAAGGATATAGCCACCGAGCTCGATTCAATGAATCAAGATCGTCGGCAAATAGAGCAGGGCATGCAAGTGCAGGCCGAGACAGCGCTGGCACGCTTAGAACAAGGTGATAGTACTGAATTGCCTATTGGTATGTGTTTATTTAATGACGAATGGCATCAAGGCGTTGTGGGTATTTTAGCTTCACGAATAAAAGATCGCCATCAACGTCCGGTTATTTGTTTTGCATTGGCGAATGACAGCGAAGACTGCAGTGAATTAAAAGGCTCGGCTAGATCGATAAAAGGATTTCATATTCGCGATGCTTTAGATGCAGTGGCCGCCCATAATCCAGGTTTAATTGATAAGTTTGGTGGCCATGCAATGGCTGCTGGTTTAAGT
>DMZE01000190.1 GCA_003492055.1 Cellvibrionales bacterium | reverse complement strand
AAAAACCTCCTAGCCTTTCAAAAATTTTGCTAGTCTTTCAAAAAAGCCACTAAGCCCTTCTACGTTTAAAAAACTGCTTAAGCTTATCGCTAGACTCCTGCGCCAGCATACCACCGCGCCACTCAATACGATGGTTAAAAAAGGTTTGATCAAGAAGCGCTAATTGCGATTCAACAGCGCCCGCCCGTGGCTCGCTAGCAGCAAACACTAATCGCTTAATACGCGCATGAACCATGGCCCCTAAGCACATAGTACACGGCTCTAAAGTGACATAAAGCGTGCATTCAGGTAAACGATAATTGCCTAACACTTTACCTGCAGCTCTTAAGGCATTAATTTCTGCATGCGCACTCGCATCATGATCGGCAATGGGACGATTGTAGCCGCTTGCTATCACCTGCCCTTCAAAAACGACCACTGCACCAACGGGAACTTCATCATGCTCTGCCGCAGTATCTGCTAGTAATAAAGCTTGCGTCATAAAATTTCTATCTATGAGGTCTAGATCATCTATGAGGTCTAGATCATCGATAACGTCAAGATCATTGATAACATCAATACCATCATTATTCGCGTCCAATTGATCTTTAGCTGAATCACTCGAACACTTATTGGTCATAATTAATTTCTCTACGTGCAGGATAGGATTTACGATAGGCATCAAAAACCTGAGCGCTATCAGTACACCCCTTCATCCGCCGCTTAAAAATAACGGTTTCATTATTTGCGTTATAGATGGGTGATAATATCGTTCGATATTCATCGAGAGTTTTTATATCGTTGAGCATAACGAGGTCTTTATTTTCGGCAACTGTCACAGCGGCTAAATTAAAGTAATTAATTGCTGCAGAAACAATGGCGCTTGTGCCTCGAAGTTTTCCATCGAGGCTGTAGCCAGCAATATGTGGAGTAGCGGTATCACACAGTGCATAAAGCTCTAGATCAATAGACGGCTCACCCTCCCAAACATCTAAAGCTACGGTTAAATCATTACGCTGTAATAGCAATGATTTAAGAGCGGCATTATCAACCACCGGCCCACGGCTACTATTTATGAATAATCCGTTTTCTACTAAGCGTGATAATCGATGAGTATCAAACAAATGAAATGTTGGATGACTGTCGCCTGACGTTAGGGGCACATGCAGACTAATAATTTCGCTGCCCATTAGCTCATCAAGTGTTTCGACAAAATCATCAGCAGAAGCATCAGTGATGGGTTTAATCTTTTTTGAAGGAGTAAAAAGAGGATCATAAATAATATGAGGTATAGAAAAATGCCGTAAGCATCTCGCTAATCGACCACCTACATTACCATGACCAATAACCGCCACCATTAGATTTTCTAATTGCGTATTATCATACTGATCTAAAATCACCGACATAACATAGTCAACAACACCGTTAGCATTACTGCCAGGCGCATGAGCAAAGCCAATATCGCGACTAGCCAGATACTCAGTATCAATGTGATCAACGCCAATGGTGGCGCTACCAACAAATTTAACATTACTGTTAGCTAGTAGCTCTGCATTTACTTTAGTGACGGAACGCACCAGCAGTACATCAACCGACGCTAAATCAGAGGCACTAATATCACGCCCTGACATTGTCGTTATGTTCGCCCAGTCAGCACATAAGGCCTGCAGGTTTGGAATATTTTCATCCGCGAGGAGAGAAAGTTTTTTCATATTATCGTTTATCTGTTCCGATTATCTGTTCTCGTTATCATATTCTAATTATGAATAGATACATTATTCTTTAAAGTAAGCGCCAAGATCGACCATGACAACACCGTTAAAATGCGCACATAAGGCATCATAAAAAAGTGCAGCGCGTTTAGGCAAACCATTTTTAACATAGCATTTTGCCTGATGAACTACCGCCTTTGAAAAGCTATCTAACGCCAGTACTGAGCCATTGAGATTGTCCGCACTTACCTGAAAGGGATAATTAGCCGCCAATGAAAACAATAACTCTAAGGCCTGAGGCTTTACTTCGACAGACTCAAAAGCCGCTTGCTCAATGGCGTCTCTTCCATCATCAACATACCAGTAACCAAAATCCATTTGTTGACGTCGCGCATTACCCGCAATACACCAGTGGGAAACCTCATGGAGCGCACTGGCAAAAAAGTCTTCGCGGTAATAAATATAACTCTTCTCGCAATCATTAACCGCCGGCTTATAAAGGGGTTCATTAGCCCCGCCGATTAAACAGGTACCATAATCAGTATCAAACAGCTGAGTGAATAAGGCCTCAACGATATGAGCTTGGTGCTCAGGATAGCTCTTTAATGGCTGAATCAACACCAGCCAAACCTAGAAATATATTTTTTTACTAACAAAATCATACAGTTACACTTTTTCAAAAAAATACAAAGCAAAATGAGTAAAAAACAGTCTAAATGACTATACTTTAAGAGCGCTTAAAGAAAACTTAAAGAGAGCTTAAAGAGCACGTCAATAATATTTTCAAATTTTACATCAGAAGCAACATTCAGTTAAGTCATCAACACTCTCAAGCACTTAGGCATAACAGTTAATCGGCTCAAACTAGCCAGCAAATGCACTAAAAAGCAACGCTGTAAAGATACAGAAAAACAGACGATGTCGCGATAGTCCTGGAATTAATAGCGTGATTCTTTTTTTAAAAGATAGCGCTACGGAAATTAGGAGCTTGTCTAATGAAATCTGATTCTACTTACTCAACCAGCAACCATAATGTGATTAACCTATTTACAGGTCAATCAATGGATGCGCGTGCCCAGCATTCAATTATTCAAATATGCCCTGAAACCTCAGGGATTAAAATGATTTATGCCAATCATCATCAACCGGATCGATTAATTTCAGTACCTATTCTCTGTTGGGGCCTCAGGTCCGATGGGAAAACGGTCGGCATAGTCCCTTGGGTGGGCGAAATAACAGACTGCACGCGTATTGATGAGGATTTTGATATCCGATGGGAGGGTTACTATTTACAAAGCACGGGCAGTATTTTTTCTGAGCCCCCAGAAGCAATTATTGCTCAACTAGCCACAGCCATGCGCTTTTCAAATACAGAAAATGCTGTTATTCATCAATCGACGCTTTGCTCTAATACTGATGCCCCTGAGAAAACGGTTATTCAAGAAATTCCGGATTTAATCGGCACACATGCATTGGTACTTAATATAGAGGCCAGTAGTGGTTATAGCTGTAGCCACCATAGTGAAAAAGATTTTAAAGTGCATCGCACATTAGTCCTAACGCCAGTGGTGAGTTGGGCTTTAGATTTAGAGGGGCAAATGCATGGCATGTTAGTTGATGAAAAAGCCGTAGAGAAAACTCCCGTTGTCCCTGGCGATGACTGCCTTTATTATGCATTGAGCAATCCTAATTTTTTCTGCTATTTCCAGCGCGATATTGCCGATCAAATTCGACTGCGCAACCCGGAAACGATTGCTGCAATAGAAAAATTACTAAGTAAATGAATAGGGAANNAATAGAGAAATATGTGCCAAGAGGATTTATACAAATAGCAATAATGCGTTTTGTTTATTTCTTCTTAATCCAATATTCATAGTCATCGCCCTCTTTCTGCCAATGCAGTAAGGGGTGGTTAAGAAAATCACAAAAACGAAGAATATCTCTTTCTGTTGAGGGATCTGTTGCGCACACTTTAATAATATCGCCACTAGCCATGGCGCGTATGCGATTATGTAATAGCATAACAGGTTCAGGACAAATCAAGCCGCTGGCATCCAGAAATTGATAGTCATCCTCATTCAGCTTGCTAGAATCAAACTCATCCATCAGAGCTATTAACCTCGTCCTCGTTCACTGACAGCGGTATTTTTGATATTGGATTATTTAATACCCGCGCCTCAACTATCTGGCAGCGCTCATGAACCTCATCAAAAACAATAATAACTTTTCCAGATTTTAAAAGTGCTCGTGCTTTATCAAGCTGCGATTCAACTCCCCGCTCGATCATGCCGTAGTCTGTGCCTTCACGGGTAATATACTCCTCCAGCACGCCTGTTAAAGCGGTCTCTGACAGTTGCTCATAAGGAATCTGTATGGGGTCAGTAACCGCGTCATCTGAAGAGTCAGGATTAAATGAATTGGACATATTTTTTCATCATTTGAATTATTGAACAAAGGTTTGGCTGCAAATTTACACTGCATTTAATCCTAACACTTAAGAATAAAAAACGTAATCGCTTTGCAGCGTCAATTGATACTATTGTCTTTTTTAATGATAGAAGTATTCAATCCAATTAGTAGTCTAAACATCACTCTCTATTTGCAAAACAGGTCTATAATCAATGTATACGACAATACACTCAACAAGATAAGAAGGCAGACTTAGCTCATGAAAAACACCGTTATCTGTAGCTTTATTGGCGATGATAAAACCGGAATAGTTGAATTGTTAGCCAAAACTATTAGCGATTGCTCTGGCAACTGGCTAGAAAGCAGCATGTCAAAACTCGCTGGCCATTTTGCAGGCATAGTCCGTATCGATATAGATGAGGACAAAGTAGAGACACTTCGCTCTGCTCTGGATAATCTAGCCAAAAGTGGCCTGTCTATTCAGCTCGCTCTGCCCGACAAGGTAACGGACGCTGAGGCTGGAGCGGTTAGCTCGGCTAAGCATGACATACAGCTTAATATTGTAGGGAATGACAGACCCGGTATTGTCTATGAGGTCAGTCAGGCTTTGGTTGCTGCTAAGATTAACGTAGTGAATATGCAAACACATTTAAGCAGCGCGCCGATGAGTGGTGATAGCCTATTTCACTCAACAATGTCATTGACCCATGACAACGAACAAGATCTTGATGCGCTAGACTTACAGCTTGAAAAAATTGCTGAACGCCTATCTATTGAAATCGATTTAGAGGTGCAGGAGCCTTAATTTTTTTATGTGCATTAAGGCTTCTTTGTTTTGAATTTTCGTCTAAGCCACAAAAAACTAAAGCTAGCAATAAACCCTGCTACGGCCAAAAAAAATACAATGAATACTGACACGCTCAGTAGAATAAATACTTCCCTAGCAGGAATGCCAACAATCACTATTAAGCCATAAATAATCGCTAATAAAGCCCCTACGCCCAATGCCAGCGTTTTAATCCGCCGGCTTTTTTTTGTTTTAAAAATACGCTTCACAATATCACCTCAAATCTTTTTCATATATTTTTGAAAACTCAACGTACAGATATTAGCCTCCAAAGAATTCAGATGCTATAGCCGCTAAGCTAGAGCTATGCTTATGTTCCATATGCATATGATGACCACCATCATGAAACTCCATCTTAATATGAGCGTACTCCTTAAGCAGAGCGTCGGCACCTGCAGATTTAAATAAGCCATTGTTCGCTAAAATAATTAAGCAAGGAATTTTCAGTGCCGATAAAAAAGCCTGCTGATGCTCTTTACTAAATTTAAAAGCCGAACCACCAACAGCTCTTGGATCGTGCCGCCATACATAGCCACCATGCTTGGCGGGCTTTACTGAGCGCTCTGCGAGACACAGGCACTCACTTGCCGTTAAATCAATCTTAGCAATTCGTCTCTCTACAACCTCTTCAATAGACGACATGACTCTTGAGGGGCGCTGGTAATTACTTCTCTGCTGTTGGAGATAACGGGATAGATTTTTCGGCGTGTTAGCTTCTTCGGATGGCGGCAACAAAGCACCATCAAGCATTAATAATTTTTCGACGCGATCAGGCATTGTTGCTGCCAATAACATGCCGACAAAGGCGCCTCGAGAATGGCTTAATATTTTGAAATTATCCCATGCTAACAAATCGGCTATGGCGAGAATATCAAGCAAATCATCCCATATATTATAGGCGCCATGTTGACTACGATGATCACTTTCACCATTGCCAGCGAAATCTAAAGCGATAATATGACTGTCAGTGATTAATGGCGCAATGGATTCAAAACTCGCGCTATTATCTAACCATCCATGTAATGCAATAACACGATGTTTATTACCCATGCCCCATTCTTGAGCAGCAATACTCATACCGTTGACAAAAAACTTACGCTCTAACGGCGCAGACTGTGTGCTTGGCATTCAATAACCTTAAATTATAATTAACGAGAGGAATGGTGTGTTAGTGAAAGTAATTCTGCACATCCTTGGCCGGTTACTTCCGCTGACAGCATCGCCAATGAAGATGGATAAAACGGATAATTATTTGCACCGCCCAATTTAAAACTATCGACGCCTTGTACTAACCAGTCGACTAGGCAAGACACTAAGGGTTGATGGCTAATCAATAATATGCGCTCGTAAGGCAAGGTATCAAGCCACTGGCAAACTGTCAGAGGCGTGTTATCTCCAAGTAAAGCATTATTGGCCGAAAGATCTATGGGGCGACTATCGAAAGCGGCCAACGCTTCAGCAACCGTGTCTGCCGTCTGCTGCGTGCGAACAAATGGGCTATAGAAAATTGCCTCTATCCCCCCTATTGTTAAAAACTGATCATATAAGGTTTTTGCGGCTGCATAACTGCCTTGAATGCCTATATCTGTGAGCTTACGGCCGGCATCATAGTCGGCACCCAATTCGGCCTCGCCATGACGCAGTATCGCTATGGTCTTCATAGCGATAAATGCTTTAACAGAGTATTTATTATTGTCACAAGCATAACTAAGCTAATCATCAGCCAATAAGAATTCGACATCTTCACTTTGCTCACCGAGCATAAGCTGACTAACCGTGTCTTCAACGCTTACATTATTAAAAAGAATTTCATATAAACCCGAAGCCAGCGGCATATACACTCCGTTGTCATCGGCCTTTAATTTAACTAATTTAAGCGTATTCACACCTTCGGCAACCTGCCCCAACTCTTCAGTTGCTTGTTTAAGTGTTTTACCACTTCCAATAGCAAAGCCCACTTGATAATTACGTGACAGAGAAGAAGAGCAAGTGACGATTAAATCACCCACACCAGCCAGACCAAGAAAAGTCATGGGGTTAGCTCCCATGCTTACAGCGAACCGACTCATTTCAGCTAGACTTCGAGTCATTAGCATGGCGCGCGTATTGTCGCCTAAATGCATGGCTGCGCCTAAGCCTGAGATAATGGCATAAATATTTTTTAAAGCGCCACTGAGTTCAACACCATAAAGATCACTACTACCGTAAACTCTAAAATAACTACTGTGTAATGCATTTTGTACTTTTTCAATTAATGCCGCATTACTACTAGCAACAACGGTACCCGTTAAATGCCGGGCAGCTATTTCTTTAGCGAGGTTAGGACCACTTAACACGCCTAATGGATTCTCGGGTAGCGCCTCAGTTAACACCTCACTCATTAACTTAAAATTTTGATGCTCAATACCTTTAGTCGTACTAATAACCATAGTATCGCTACGAATGTATTTTGCCAGCTCAACACTCACTTCACGGCAAGAACCGCTAGGCACGGCAACAAAAATCATATCGGCACCAACAATCGCGGCTTCAATACTCGTTGTTGCGTGAACATTGTCATTCAAAATGTAGTCAGGAAGGTAATAACTGTTTCTGTGCTCACGATTAATTTCTTCAGCACGCTCAGCATTGCGCAGCCAGAGCATGGCATGATGACCATTCTCTGCCACAAGATTGCACAGTGTAGTACCAAAACTACCACCACCAAGGACAGCAATGCGATATGTATGTGTCATGAAACAGTTCCTGAATACGGTTAGCGTTATTAGTTTTTACGCATTTAAAAAAACGCCCATGGCAAAACCACAGGCGCATTTAGGATGTTAACTGTTTGACTGCCTACTTGCCAATAGCCACTAACAAACAGCGCAAATCAGCAGACACAGAAAACGCAGCAATATTAGCTACTAAGTTCTAACAGCAACTTGTTCAATCGTGCAACGTAGCTAGCGGGATCCTCTAAGCTATCACCGGCAGCCAATAATGCCTGATCAAAAAGCAATCGACTTAGATCGCCAAAACGCGCTTCATCGGCTTCTTGATCTAAGCGCGCAACCAATGGATGCCCTGGGTTCAACTCAAGAATAGGCTTGCTGGCGGGTAACTCCTGACCGGCCGCTTCCATAATACGACGCATTTGCGCACCCATATCGTGATCACCAACCACTAAACATGCGGGCGAATCTGTTAAACGATTAGTCACACGCACAGTTTCAACCTGCTCAGACAATATCGTTTTAACACGCTCAACCATATCTTTATTGTCTTCTGACATCTGCTCTTGTTCTTTCTTGTCCTCTTCAGCATCTAGACTGCCTAGGTCAAGCTCACCTTTAGCAACATCTTGTAATTGTTTGCCATCAAAGTCCATCATATGACTCATCAACCAGTCATCGATGCGATCATGCAGTAATAAAACTTCGATGCCTTTTTTTCTAAACACTTCAAGATAAGGACTATTTTTTGCAGTCACAAAATTCTCTGCCGCAACATAGTAGATTTTTTCTTGGCCGTCTTTCATGCGTGCAATATAATCTTCTAACGATTGATTTTGTTCGTCAGTTTCATTATGCGTGGTTGAGAAACGTAGTAACTTAGAGATTTTTTCTTTATTAGCGGTATCTTCAGCCGGACCTTCTTTTAATACACTGCCAAATGATTTCCAAAAAGTAGCGTACTCTTCGGGCGCATTCTTTGCCATCTTTTCAAGCATATCAAGCGCACGCTTAGTTAATGCACTGCGCATGCTGTCAGTGGTGGCGTCCTGCTGTAATATCTCACGCGACACATTAAGTGGTAAATCATTCGAGTCCACAACACCCTTAATAAAGCGCAAGTAAACCGGCAAAAACTGTTCAGCATCATCCATAATAAATGTGCGCTGAACGTAAAGCTTTAAGCCTCTAGCGCCATCACGATTCCACAAATCCATTGGTGGTTTTGAGGGGATATATAAAAGACTGGTGTATTCAAACTTTCCTTCAACACGATTATGACTCCATTTAATAGGGTCCTCATAATCATGTGAAAGCGCTTTATAAAACTCTTTATATTCATCTTCAGAAACATCACTGCGTGGACGCGTCCATAGTGCGGTGGCATCGTTAATTGCCTCAAACTCTGGCGCTGCATCTGCAGAGGCTTCCGTTTCAGCTTCCGCATCATCACCCATGGGTGGCATAGCCTGCTTTTCCATCATGACTGGAATAGCAATATGGTCAGAGTACTTTTTCACAATACTGCGTAAACGCCAATTATCGGCAAAGTCATTTTCATCATCTCGAAGATGTAAAACAACTGTAGTTCCGCGGCCTTCTTTTTCAACGGCAGCAATTTGGAAATCAGCATCACCCGTTGATTCCCAGTAAATACCTTCTGCTTTATCTGCACCGGCTCGACGTGTAAATACCTCAACACGATCAGCAACGATAAATGCCGAATAAAAACCAACACCAAACTGGCCAATTAACTGGCTATCTTGCTTTTGATCACCGGTCATATTTTTTAGAAAATCAGCAGTGCCAGACTTGGCGATAGTACCGAGGTTATTGATAACCTCTTCTCGCGACATACCAATACCGTTATCACTAATGGTCACGGAATTAGCATCTTTATCAAATTCGATTGTAATAGCCAGATCACCATCACCCTCAAAGAGTGAATCATCCTTTAAGGCCTCAAAGCGGAGCTTATCGGCGGCATCCGAAGCATTAGAGATTAACTCTCTAAGGAATATTTCTTTATTACTATAAAGAGAATGAATCATTAACTGTAAAAGCTGTTTAGCTTCAGCCTGAAACCCCATAGTTTCTTTAGTTTGATCGCTTGCCGTATTCGTTGATGCTGTCATTGCTGCCTCGCTGTGTAAATATACAAAATATCTATCAGTCATATACCGATAACAAAGAAGAGTTTGTTGATCAGATTGTTGTCAAAAGCCATTTAAATGGCCATTCGTGCTCACCAATATGGTGCCATAAAATAGTATTTCAACCGTTACCAAGTGCTTTTATCGATTATTATTAAAAGTTGTAAAAATCCATTACAGAAATGGCTACTAACCAAGCACTTCCATCTATAATAAGGGCCTGCTGGTTAATTGGTATACAATTGCGAAGATAGTTAGCA
>DMZE01000015.1 GCA_003492055.1 Cellvibrionales bacterium | reverse complement strand
TTGTTGATTGGGCCAGTAACAAGTGCATCTAATTGTTTGTTTTTACAAAGAGCAATTCCGCGATCCAGTGTTTTTAAAACATACTCTCCCGATTCGCTATTCGCTACGCCGGGTTCGGGTATCGATATTAATTCGATAGCGTCAACGAATAGTTCGCCGGGTTTTGCGCATTCTGCAATAGCGTTGTCATTAAACGATTTAATAACCAGTGGCAGGCCGAGACGTTTAGCGCGATCAAGTAATAGCGAGGGATCAGCAATGGCGACTAATTGCGCGCGTTGTTGATGCTGCGCAAGTTGCACAAGGATATCAGGACCAATGCCGGCAGGTTCTCCCGGCGTTATTGCAATGCGAGAAATTATTGTCATTTTTATTGAGCGCCGCGCTTTTTAGGCGGACGCTTTTAGTGAGGCGCATTTAACTATAACGCTATTCAATATTTAGGCTATCAATTATTTTATATCAACAAATGCGTTGTCGCGCAGTTCTTGCAGCCAATTATTTAATTCATCATCGT
This sequence comes from Cellvibrionales bacterium, assembly GCA_003492055.1. GTDB lineage: Bacteria > Pseudomonadota > Gammaproteobacteria > Pseudomonadales > UBA7434 > UBA7434. The sequence goes on along the minus strand of DMZE01000015.1, from coordinate 2,241 downwards.
ATTTGGTTTCTGCAATGGCCATTCTGGCTTGTTGCGCAGCACGCTCTTGCGATAAATCTTTTTCTCGACGTTCGCTCACTTCGAGTATGTGCCAGCCAAATTGGCTTTGAAATGCCTGACTGCTAACGCCGATTTCTGCGTTATTCATAGTCTCTTCAAATATAGGCACAAGTACGCCAGGTTCTGTCCAGCCAAGATCACCGCCCGATAATGCCGAGCCTGGATCGTCAGAATATTTTCGAGCAAGTTGCGTGAAGTCTTCACCTTGCTCTAGTTGCTCTCTTACTTCGTTGGCAAGCGTTTGAGCTTCTTCCATTGTGCGAATTTCATTAGGCGCAATTAATATATGCCTTACATTGGTTTCTGTTGTTTTACCTTCAACACCACCACGCTTATCGGTTATATGAATAACATGGTAGCCGCTATCACTTAATATAGGTTCACTGACATCGCCTGTGGCCATATTATCGATAACGCCTTTGAATAGGCTCGGCATGTTTTCGGCACGACGCCAACCTAAGGGGCTGCGTTCGGCATTGTGAACGGCAATTTGATTTTGAAGTGTTTCAAAACCGTTGTTGTTTAAAGCGAGTTGTTGTAACTGTATTGCTTTTTCTTTTGCTAGAGCTTTTGTTTGTTCGCCGGCATCAACCGGAATGGGTAATAAAATATGGTCAATATTAAATTCAGGTGAGAGTATTAGTTGTCCTTGCTCTGATTGTAAAAAATTTTCTATCTCACTCTCACTGATGCTGATGTTTCGAATAACACTTCGACGCTGCACTTCATTCAGTAAAAGATCTTTTCGGATCTTTTTACGAATCGCTAAATAGGAATCACCTTGCGCTTCAACAGATACTTTAAACTCGGCTAGGGATAATTGATTGCGGGCAGCGATATTGGTCATGGCATCATTCAGCTGTTGATCGCTTACACGTAAGCCGATTTGAGTGGCACGTTGTAACTGTAAATTTTCAAGAATACTGCGTTCAAGTACTTGCTCAAATAACACATCATCAGCGGGCATTTGTCCACCACTAGCAGTAATGCGTTTTTTAATAGCAACAATTTGATCTCTAATATCACTGGCGAGTACGATATCGTCTTCTACGATGGCAACAACGCGATCAATTAATTGGTATTCGGCATTTGCAGTGGTGCTCAAAACAGTGAGTGTTGATGTCAGTACTGCTGACATCGCTAATGCTTTTACTAAGTTCGTTGCCATATGAAAATAATATCCTGTCTAGGTGCTTATCTATTTAGTTAGCTGTGTAGCTATTTAGTTAGCCATGTACTGATATATGTAGTTATCTATGAAATTACGCGTCTTAAATGACTGTTAATAAATTTAATAGCGCAAATAATTTAAGCGCGGTTAAAATGAATTATATTGGCTACTTTGGCGGCCAGTTGATAATGATCGATATCCGCGAATCGATTCATCCAGAATGTTTTCTAGGGCGTTGCCCACACCAAATAAGCCCTTGAGCTCAATTTGTAAAAATACACTGCGATCACGCTTATTTTCTATGCCGGCGCCACGATAGACTAAACCATCGCGATAAATGACTCGCCATTTTATGCAGCAGTCATTGTACTCGATTCCTGCCAAAGATTCGTTACTGCGATTTTGGGTGGTGTCGAATTGATAGCGACCAATGATCGCCCAGTGCCGACTTAATGGTGTGACAAAGCTGAGGTCGGCTTGTTCAATGTCATCTTCTAAAAGACTGAGGCGGTTATCGGCGCGGCGATAATGGTAGCCAAGGTTGGCAATGCTGGTTTGGAGGCGATTATCACTACTATTGCTGCGGTAACGCAATGAAAAGCTGCCTTCTTCTAGCTGATTGTCGTTGGCATCCCATAAAGCGGTGATATGACTTTGCCACTGTGAGCTCAGTTTGGCTTCGATATCGGTAATGATGGCGGAGCTGTCGCTGTCCTTATTGCGTTGGCTCGATAGGTCAGTAATTGTGGTCGCATCTTGAAAATAGTTGATTTGACCCATGGTTGCCGCCAGCGTTTCTTGGCCGCGCGAATCGAATCGTCGATGGGTTAAATAGAGTGCCGCTTGATGGGTATCTTCGAGTCGATCGTAGCCGCTAAAGGCGCTATCACGTGTTAGGTGATTGCGGTTGAGTGTGAGTAGGTCGGTATCGAATAGCGGTAGCGTATTTTGATTATCGGCATCACGGTAAACATAAAAGATACCTGGCTCAAGGGTGCGGCGGGGGGCGC
>DMZE01000206.1:8158-9676 GCA_003492055.1 Cellvibrionales bacterium | reverse complement strand
GTTGTTGTTATGCCCATGACTCAAAGCAAAGAAAAAATTGATTCCTTAGAACTCTTTGGTGCCGAATTACACTTGGTTCCGGCCACCTCTTACGATGACCCTAACCATTACACGCATACCGCTAGACGGCTCGCAGAGCAACGTAGCGGCGAAGCTAACGGTGCCGTTTGGGCCAACCAATTTGGTAACACGGCTAACCGCGATATTCATTACGCGACCACAGGCGAAGAAATTTGGCAGCAAACCGATGGTAAAGTTGACGGCTTTATTTGTGCAGTGGGTACCGGCGGCACGCTGGCTGGTGTAGCGAAAAAACTGCGTGAGAAAAATCCGAAAGTAAGCATCGGTATTGCTGACCCTATGGGCTCATCACTTTATAACTTCTTTGAACATGGCGAACTGAAATCAGAAGGTAATTCAATTACCGAAGGAATCGGCATTAGCCATATTACTAATAACCTTGCCGGTGTCGAAATAGATAAAGCGTTTCAGATTAGTGACAACACTGCCCTTCCCTATGTTTTTGATTTATTAAAAAACGAAGGTTTGTGCTTAGGTGGATCATCGGGCATTAATATTGCTGGCGCTGTTGAATTAGCAAAGAAGCTAGGGAAAGGCCATACCATAGTCACTATTTTATGTGACTATGGCACGCGCTATCAAAGTAAACTTTTTAATCCCGTATTTTTAGAGAATAAAAATCTACCCGTTCCCGAATGGTTAAAAATTGATTAACTATTTGATTATCTATTAAAAGGCATACGATACCGTCGCATAGGTTTCAGTGTCGGTATCTTTTCGTCCTGCAGGTACTTTATCGGTGTACTTAATATCAACACCCACCTTAAGTGCTAGCGAACCGGTTAATGCAGACTTAACCGATGCACCAAGATGACTAATAGTATTCAGGTTACCGCTTTCAATGGTTAGATGCTGATTTAACTCAGCTGTCTCACTAAATTTCCATGAATAAATTTCACCTAAACGCAACGTCACTTCACTTTGAGTATCGCCATCAACAACAGAATTAACACGATAACCAGGACCCGCTTCTAAGGTTAATGTTCTATCATCTTCCTCAATCACTTTATAACCATAACCAACACCAATCGTTGATTGATAATCAAAACCGCTAAAATGGTCTTCTTCATGAGTAACAACCATATACAGTGAAGCACGATCATCGAGCTTTCGATCTGACTGCAAAGCGATACTGTATTTTTCGGCAGTGGTCTCATCGCCACTGGCATTATTAAATGCGGTGAAATACGCTTGATGCGCCCAACCTAAAGTGTCTTTACTTAACTGAAGCTTGGCATTAATCGTCTGCGTTTCGGAATTGCCTTCTTTGGTAACAAAGCCTAACTCAGCTTCTCCTTTTAATGGCTCCGCAATACTGACTGCACAAGCTATTAATGAGCAACACCCTACAAAAAATTTAGACATCATGCTTAAAACCCTTTAATTGAAAAACTAGAAAAAACATTAAAAAAATAAGTTAAAAAATAAGTTAAAAAA
>DMZE01000206.1:0-8136 GCA_003492055.1 Cellvibrionales bacterium | reverse complement strand
ACTTCATCAAAGCGCGTTTTCACTCGCTCATTAAGATGGAAAAATACATCCCAATAATCCGCGGATTTAACCCAGCTGCGAAATACTAAATTGACCGATGAATCAGCCAACTCTGACACGCCAATAGTAATACCTTTAGCATGCAGGATGCGACTCTCTGACTCCGCAATAGCTTTAAGCTCATCTTTTACCTGCTGTATATTGGCGTCATAACCAACGCCAACCACTAAATCGACACGGCGTTCAGCTTGCGTTGAGTAATTAACAATATTACTACCCATAACGGAAGCGTTCGCCATAATGACTGTTTTGTTATCACCGGTATGTAATGTGGTCGCGAATATAGCCACCTCTGAAACGACACCTGCCGCACCAGCCACTTCAACAAAATCGCCCACTTTAATCGGACGCAATACAATGATCATTACCCCAGCAGCAAAATTAGATAACGTACCCTGCAATGCAAAGCCAACAGCCAAGCCAGCAGCACCTAAAATAGCCACTACCGATGCAGTCTGAATACCCAACTGACTTAGCGTCGCAATAATAACAAAGGCGAACATTATATAATAAACAATACTGCCAACAAACTTAGCCACTGTTGAATCAATATTTCGTTTATTCATTGCCGATGTCATGGCCTTTGCTATAAGACCAACAATCCACTTTCCGATAATATAAATGGCTAAAGCCATTAGAATTTTAATTCCATAAAACATGACTAAATCAACCAATTGATCCATATTAAAATCTGACATAAATCACCTCTAGTAAATATATAAAGAAGGATGAAAAAAAACAATGAATAGCCATAAAGCGCCTAGTCATTTTCAACTAGGCACCTCTTAGCTTTTATTTAAGAAATTATTCAGCGCGCTTTTCAATCGTTGCAGAAATAACAGCTACAACACGACGGTTAGCACTGCGACCCTCTGCTGTTTCGTTATCAGCAATTGGATTCGCTTCACCATAACCTACTGCCGATACACGACTTGATGGAATAGAAAAACTATTCACTAACACGTCAGCTACAGCTATAGCACGGCGCTCAGATAGCGTTTGATTATAAGCAACTGATCCACGACTATCGGTATACCCTTCAAAAACCACTTTGGTCGCTGGATACGCTGTCATAAAGTTTGCCACCGCTTCTATCTCACTAAAATATTCCGCGGGCACTACCGCAGCATTATTAGCAAAGTTAACTTGCAACTCAATTTCACGCGTTTCTGTCAAAATGATATAGCAGCCTTCACTATCGACTTTGGCACCAGCTTCACTGCCAGGACAGCTATCTTTATAATTAGCCACACCGTCATTATCACTGTCCAAAGCACAACCATTGACATCAACTTCAACACCAATAGGTGTAGATACACAGCTATCCAAGCTGTCGGCAACACCATCATTATCAGCATCTAAAATTGCTGGTGCTGCAGCTGGCGCTGAAGAGCCACCGAATAGAAACTGCAGACCCAAGGTTAAAGCTGCATCAGTTTTTTCTTCATCAAGACTAGTAATACCACGAATATCAGAACGCAATGAAACAACCTCATTAAAGGCATACTTAAAGCCGAGACCATAATTGACAAAAGATTCGTCACGGTCAGCCGTAAACTCTTCAAAGGTATTTTCACCCGCACCAATTAACCAGTAAGGCGTAAAATTGTTATCTGTTTCGATATGATAAAGACCATCTACACGCCACTGTTCAAAATCAAAATCGCCGGCATTTGTTTCTGTATCGCCGTCTAAATAAACAAGCTCGAGCTGCCAAGGATTATTCCATCGGTAGCCAGCACCAATGGAAAAAAATGTTTCATCATCTTCATACTCGTCGTTTGAATTAGCAGATAAACCGCGTTCGCTATCAAAATTATAATACCCAACACTTGGCGTTAGCGTAAATCCAGACTCTTGCGCCACACTGGTCGCTGTATGAATAAGGCCTGCCGCACACATCATCATTATCAGTTTATTTTTCATATCATCTCCATATCTATCAGCTACGAATCGCTTACTGCTTATATACAATATATATATCACTGATTGCGTATTACTGAAGGTTAATTTTTAAGGGTAAGTATTTGACCAATATTACCAAAGTAATAAAAAACACTTAAACAAAAGGCAACGACGATAAATATAATTGCACCGTAGTTGGGAGCGCTATTCTACAAGCAATTGGATTCAATACAGGCATCAAAAAATGTAAAAACAGGCGGAGCTGCTCTATTTTTAATCAGTCGACACTAATAGCCGGAAACTTGAGGAGAAAAGAGGTATTTTTGCCTAATACAGACTCGACATGAATACTTCCGCCATGCCGCTCAACAACTGTATGCACAAAACTCAAACCTAGGCCATAACTCTTAGCGCCATAAGTGGCCACTGATGTATCGAATGGAGCTGCTTGAGACAGGTCATCTTGCAAAACATCTACTTGTGAACGGTTACGCTCCGATTGATCTTGCTGTTTTTTTCTAGCGCGAAAATACGGTTCAAACAAATGGGGAATCAAGTCACTCGGTATCCCGGCGCCTGTATCGCTAACCACAACTTGAATACCTTGCTGAGCATACAAGCGGATGGTCACTTTATTACCCGTAGGCGTATGTTGGACCGCGTTATATAAAATATTAGTGACTGCCCGCTCTAGCAAATGAACATCACCTGACACCCAACAATCTTCGTCAGTCCGATCAATAATAATGTCCACGTTTTTATGACTTGAAAAACCGAACACCTGCGCATAAGCACCATCAATCACGCCATGCATATCCACCAATTGAAAAACATCCCGGCTAATATTTTCTGCGCGTGACAACTGTAAAAAATCTTCTGAATACTTTAAATTTTTTCGGGCAAAATATTCTACCTGCTCCATGAACTCCAACTTAGTATCATTAATATCAGTATTATTTATTCGATAACTCTCAATTAACGATATTAAAGATACAATTGGTGAGCGCATATCATGCGATAAAAAAGCTAAGGCTTCATTTTTTCCACGCTCTAAATCACGCAACTGTGTAACATCAGTAAAAACAAACACCAAGGTATCATTAGCCACTTGTTGATCAGCAATAATAGCTGCCTGACATAATAGACATCGCTTACCCGTCGTTTTTATTTCTTGGTAAACGCGCTCTTGATCCTGCATTAAACTTCTAAGAATACCAAGCCAAGCATAAGCACTAATGGAATCTTGTAAGTCGATAACTGATCGACCTACAAAAGAACCGAAAAACAAACTGCGGAAATTTTCATTAGTAAATATAATTTTACCGGCTGCATCAGCCACCATCACGGCATCTTGCAATTCTGCCATACTTTTATTCATTCGCAGCTGTGCTTTCTTAGCTACGTCTTTTATCGAATAAATTTCTTCAACTGTCTTCTCTACCAACTCATATGAATCCGCTGGCAATGCATCTTTTATATTCAAGTCTGACAAAAGCGCTGACAAGATTGACATACATTGATTATCCTTATCGCCCCCATCAATTTTTAAACGGAAAGGTAACTCTTGATGATAAAAATCAGTCATTACCCCTCCATTAAAATAGCTTACTTTAGGCCAAGCATTATTAGGATCTATGGCCTGCTCATCCAAAGACCAATCATTAATCACACCAATATCTGTTAATTTCTTTAAACTCTCTTTAAGTGTTTGTAAATCAAACGTGGTAATTGGTGAATCCTTACGTAGTACGGATAGCTCTTTTTGCAAAAATCTCAAGGCAATTTCAATTCGTCGCCAACTCCATAGCGGATAAAAAATCAACACGGCCAATATCGATGCGATGGGAGAAAACCAAAAATCTAACCACAGAAGATTAACCACCGTTAAGCCACTTAAGCCTAATATTGCTGTGAAAGTCATTACTAAAAATCTAGTTGGAGTCAACCGGCTAAACAGAAAAGCTAAGCCAGCGACGATGGCGGCACTGATAGCGGCATGTAAAAAAAGATTCACCTCACTTATATATGCATTTAATCTAAGCGATTGATAGGCATTAACATTAAATTCCACACCCGGGAGCGCCCCCAGCGGCGTAGGCACTTCATCGCCAAGACCTTTAGCCGTTGCGCCAATAAATACTCGCTTACCCTGCCACTGCTCAGGCGCCACTAAACCGTCTAACACATCAATATAGGAGACACGGTATATGGTTCTTGAAGGACCAATAAAACGTAATAAATTATAATAATCTCGATAAATAACGAAGGGCGAAGCCGCCTCACTGATACGGCTTCTTTTGCCGCTTAAGTTCTCAGGAGTTTCGCCAAGCATGTCGGTTAACGCTAATGAAAGGTGAGGCCAATAAGGACGTCCTAACCCTTCTCGTAAATACAAACCTCTGGCCACACCATTATGACTATAATCAACATGCGCATGACCTAGCCCTGCAATTGCATTTGAATACAATGGTATAGGCATTACTTCTCGCAATTCACCTCGAGATCTAAGTTCTTCAATAAAAACAGGGAGAATAACGTTTTCACTAAGCCTAAGCGCATTTGCAAACTGCTGATCGGAGGTGACTGTTTCTTCATCCTCAGCTAAGCTATTCTTCTGAGGCTCGGCAAAAATTAAATCAAAAATAATGGCGTCAGCTTTTTCTATCCGTGACAATAATTGCGCGTGATGTTTTCGATCCCATGGCCAAGCACCTAAGCGCTCAATGGATGCCTCATCAATAGCAACAATAATGACATCATCTGGATAGTCCAATAAATTTTTCTTTAGAATAAAATCGTAGTAGGCGGTATCAATAGATGAAAACCAATTAAACACACTCGCTAACGCCGCAATCATACTGGCGATAGCAATGGTTACAAAAGGTGATGACTTTCTATTCGGGACCATAGCTTTATCCAATAACCCTTCAACTCATTATTATTTTTATACGATTAGTTTGTAAGACCATCACTAGTAAAAAGACCTACAAGGCAACAAAAGCAAGAAGTATCGCGGCTATGCCTATAAGAGTATCTTTATGACTTTTCCGCTCAAGGTAAACGACTTCACTATAATCGCTGTCAGGAATATTATCGCCAAAGGCTTGAGCCCTAACGTAAATCGATTTTATATTAGTATCGACAGGCAATCGCATTGTTAATGTTTCAGATGTTTTTGCTTCTATGAGGCTAGAGAAATTATTATCTTCACTGACTTCAATACGATAACGAACGGCATCCTGTAATTGCTCACCAACAACCAACAGCTCTGCACGATCAAATTCAACTTCAGTAATTTTTGGAACAGCTAATTGCGGCTGGTAACATAATCGTCGCTGAGACTCTAAACCGTTATAGCCTTGGCTATCAACAGCATTTACTTTGACCTGATAACAGCCTTCTTTTAGCCCCTTAAATACATAGTTAGCGTCGGCTACTGTCACGCTAGAAATGACTTTATCGATAACGGTATCGTCTTCCATTAACGCTAAACGGTATTGCGTTGCAGACAATGACGTTTGCCACTCAACATAACCTGGATCGGTACAGCTACGATTCCATCGCGGTGGAGCAATTAAAATCGCTTGCTCCAATCCACCTTGACCCTCAACCGTACTCACACCATGACCGGCTGTAACATTTTGACTATCGGTACTGGATGACACAGCCACAATGCCTTCAAGTACTTCACTGCGCGTTTGTCCATTCTGGCCGTCAGCCGAAGGCATCGAACTACTCACTCTAAACTTAGTACCTCTTACCGCAGCAACCGCACTGGGTGTCCTTACACGAAATTGTGTTTTTGGCATTCTCTCTGGCACAGTTACTTGTATTTCACCACGCGGCAAGTGGACTTCAATCGACTGCGCTCTTCCCTGCTTTATCGCCGACGATGAGCTAATCATTAACTCACTATTCGCATTCATCACAATTGTCGCGCCATCGGCAAACCGTAATGTTGTCGAGCCTTGATTAACCACGACTTTGCTGCCAATGCGTAATTTTTGACCACTAACTAGTTCAGTTAGTTTTTTATTAGCATCGGAAAACACAACCTCGCCCACAACATAGACAGCTTGAGCAGCAAAGGGAGCCTGCTTCAACCATTTCATGGGAATTAACAGCTGTGTGCCGGTAGAAAGCTGATTAGGGTTAGCCACACGATTATGACTGGCAAGCTCGAGCCAGCAATTATCATGCACGGTGTATTCCTTACAAATTGACCAGAAAGTATCGCCAGGACGGACGCTATAGCGCCAATCAGTCGCATAGGACTGAGCACTCAACAAGGTTAGCGCCCCCACAAGGGACAAGCAGAGAATGACACGAGAAAAAGAAGTGCTTAAAAATTTCATTATTATCGTCATGGGACACCTCACTGGCTTAAATTACTCCACCATTGAACTACCCAAAACAATATTATTCAATCAGAAATTAGATTAAAAAGTGAGGCTATTTAACTGGGTATTGGCTGACTATCAACAGGCACTAATGATTCAAGCTTTTCTAATCGGTATCCATGCTGATAAACCGTTTTAATGCAGTAACCAATTTCCGGGCCAATATTCAAACTACGTCTTATTCTGCTGATATGAACATCGACTGTGCGCGTATTGAGCGTGGCATCAATACCCCATACTTCGCGCAACAAATAGTCTCTGGAAAGTAGTTTTCCAACATTTTTTAACATGCAATAAGCCAGCTGATAATCTTTAGGGGTTAACTTAACGAGATCACCATTAACCGTCACTAATTGAGATGCAGAATCCAATGAAATAGGACCCAAGGTCAAACAAGAGTCTTCTTTAGTGACGCCAGCGCGCCGCGCAAGCGCATTTAGCCTGGCCAGCAGCTCCGCTTTACGCAGTGGTTTAATCAAATAATCATCAGCGCCCGCATGAAGCGCCTTAACAATATCAATCTCAGCATCGCGCTGAGTAGCAAACAAAACCGGCACATTAGAATTAAGCTGGCCACGGATAGAAGCCAACACATCAAGCCCTTCCATATCCGGTAACTGCCAATCGAGAATAAGTAAATCAACAGGGTTATCGTTCAACAAATGAATGAAATCTCTGCCCGTGGACGCATGAGTCACCGCAAAACCTTCGCCCGCAAGCCAAGATTTAACAAGCTCAGCTTGAGATTGTTCATCTTCTAGATAACCTATTCTCAATGTATTTCCCTTTTTCGTTTTCAATGGATTGTAATCCATTCAACACTAAACCGATAATTATTCCATCGGTTAGGTTAAATGATAAAAACAGTGTATTTGGCTCAGACTCTTTTTTTGGCAAAAATATCCACATCCTGATAGCTATTTACTGTCTTTATGGCTAAACACTGCCTTATCAATCAAAAAAATCAGATATTCCACGCTTTGACTGACTGTCAGTCTTTTACATTTATTTACTTTGAAAATAGTGCACATAACAGCCACTCAGAAGTAAAATACAAGCGCGATTTAATTCAGACTGACAATATTCGTTTTTAGGAATAGGGATGGTCAAGTTAGACTTACAGGTGAAAAAAGGGGCTGATGCCCGACGTTTTCGGCGCGCAAGCGTCATGTTAAAAGGTGCCTTAAGAATACCCGGTATGGGTGTTGAAATGATCAATACTAAAAATATATCAGAGGGCGGAATTGGCTTAAATACGCTTGGCCACTGTCAAATCGACATAGGCAGTGATGTTCAACTGCATTTGAATGGCGTGTTATCCGGTGAAGATAACACTCGACTAGAAACCTATGCCATGAAAGTCGTTTACCTGAATGGCTGCGATCTCGGCCTAGTCTTTACTTAAATCGCTATTAAATAATAAATGCTTGTTAAAGCAAGCTTTACAACACGAACCAAGCAATCATTTGACTTAGCAAACCTAATATAACAACGACACTGATTAACGCCAACATCATCATCCAAGGCTTAAATGGCTTTCTTTCGACCGAATGAATCGGCGATGAAAGATATTGCTGCACGCGAGCAAGGTCTTCTGGTGATAATTTTGATTGATCGCCTTGTTGCGCTTTCACTAACAGGTCGGCAGCACTTTGAGACGCTTCATTATCAGCTTCATTAGTATTATCATTATTAGGGTAACTGGAAGAAGAGTTGGAAGAGAAATTGGACATGGCGGTGTTACTCTTTAGCGTTAGTATGGATTAGCGTT
>DMZE01000074.1:2323-3009 GCA_003492055.1 Cellvibrionales bacterium | reverse complement strand
AGAGTTGAGAGTTGAGAGGTAGATATGGAGAATCTGTTCAAATTATTATTTATTCTATTTGCTGCCGTTGCACTTATGGTGTTTGTATTAGAGCGCTTTGGTAAGCCTATGGAAGCTGAGCAGCAATCTAAATTATCTCGTTGGGTATTGCCGTTAATTGCTGTGTTGTTGATAGCCCAGCTTTTTAGACATTACTCTTAACATGTTTCTTAGAATGTCTCTTGCCCATTTCACCCGTTTTACCCGCTAATGCTTAATGACTCTTTAATTCAAGCCGATATTACCTTAGTAATAACGCGCTGCGAAGAAGTTAGCGATAGCCTTCTTAATTCTTATAAAGCGCTTTTAAGTGATGATGAACGTCAGCGTAATAACCGTTACCGTTTTGCTGCCGACCGCCGCAAAGATTTAATTGCTCGTGCTTTATTGCGTACGCAGTTAGGCGAGCGTTTAAATCTTGCGCCAGAATCTCTTGTATTTGAGCGTGGCGAACATGGCAAGCCTGCGTTGGTTTTGGATAACAGCTTGCAGTTTAATTTAAGTCATTCGGATGATTGGGTTGTATTGGCCATCGCGGATAATCGTATTGGTGTCGATATAGAATCTACGGCGCGTAAAAATGATGTGATGGCAATTGCTGACCGATATTTTTTTGGCAGTGAAATTGCAGAGCTGACTTCCTTTGA
>DMZE01000074.1:0-2257 GCA_003492055.1 Cellvibrionales bacterium | reverse complement strand
CAATAAGCCGGATATTACTATTGAGATGGATGGCTGCTTAAATGACAGCCCATCTAATTGGCAGTTTTTATGTGTCACTCCGCATAATGACTACCGACTTGCGGTTGCCTTAAACGCATCGAGTAAACCCAGTATTGATTGTTATGCCTGTATCCCTTTCGAGAGTCTTGCCCCCTTAGGTGATGTTTTATCTTTAGAGAAAGACGAGAAATTATTTTAATAGGTTGGCGTTATGTTTAGCAGAATGATGAATAAAAAAACCATGATTAACGCTGCTGATGCCTTGGCAGGTCGATCAACAAGTATCGCTGTGCCTGCAGAGCATTATGTTAATCAGCATACTATGCTGGATGACGACGGCAGTATTGCGGTTCCTGATGGCTATAAAAAAGCGTTATTTGGCTTGGGCTGTTTTTGGGGTGCTGAGCGAAAATTCTGGCAGCTTGATGGCGTTTATTTAACGGCGGTGGGTTATGCCGCCGGCTATACGCCTAACCCGAGCTATGATGAAGTGTGTAGTGGTGCTACAGGGCATAATGAAGTCGTTATTGTCGTTTTTGATCCGGTCGTTATTGCTTATGCCGATTTATTAAAAGTGTTTTGGGAAAGTCATAATCCTACCCAAGGTATGCAGCAGGGAAATGATAGTGGCACGCAGTATCGCTCAGGTATTTACTGCTATGAGGATCAATGCAGTATTGCGGAGGCTTCTAAGCAAGTTTATAACCAAGCATTATCTGAGGGTGGCTATAAGGAGATAACGACTGAGATTATTGCGGCGCCTGTATTTTATTTTGCCGAGAGCTATCATCAGCAATATTTAGCTAAAAACCCTGGTGGTTATTGCGGTTTGGGCGGTACGAGCGTTTGCTATCCTGAATAAGATAGCGGGCTTACGAAAAGGGCTCAGCGTTTAAGCGAGCTTGCCTAGCAATAGAGGGATAACGGTTTCTACGCGATAAATGCGCGGGCCTAATCCCAAGGTATCAAATCCTGCTTGTTGCAGTAATTCAATTTCATAAGGAATAAAACCGCCTTCTGGCCCTACGGCAATTATGCGTGGTTGTTGCTTTAATTCTGCGAGCTTATCGTCGCTAGCTTCTATATTTTTACTATCTTCTAAGTTTATCTTTGCATCATAAGGATGCGCAACTAATGCCTGCTTGCCTTTAGCTATTTCGGGCAGCTGATCTTCGACAAAGGGTTTAAAACGTTTGTGAAAGTGAATGCGAGGAAGCTGTGTATCTTTAGCTTGTTCTAGGGATAAGATAATTTGCTTATGCACTTTATCATCACTGAGTAGCGGGCTTTGCCAAAAGCTTTTTTCAACGCGGTAGCTATTAATAAAGTGAATGTCTTTTACCCCACACTCGGTGCACAGGCCAATAATACGGCGAGTCACTTTAGGACGTGGCAATGCAATAACTAGGCTGATATCAATAGCTGCTGCTGAGCTATTACGCAGTGTATCGTTGTCAAATTTTAACGTAACACTTGCTTCGTTGTCGGCTCCGTCACTTCCTGTTATAGCGATAACTTCTGCTTTGCCGATATCACTATCGATAATACCCGCATTTAATCGGTCGCCAACCCTAGGCTTGATCACTTCGCAAATATGCTTAGCTCTTCGGCCTACTAAAGTGGCTAAGCCATGACTGTCTAACTCGTTTTCATTTAACAGGATTAAGTTCATAGCGGTAAATTATGAGCTGACTTTTCCGTAAAGGTCATAATCATCGGCGTTGTCGATTTTGACATCAACAAAATCACCCGGCTTAAATTCACCGTCGGCTTCAATATGCACTAGGCCATCAATTTCAGGCGCATCGGCACTTGAGCGACCAATAAGACGATCATTCTCTTCATCGATGCCATCAATAATCACTTTTTGTGTGCTGCCAATTTTTGCCTGAAGACGCGCAGCACTAATGCCTTGCTGCTTCTCCATAAAGCGCTCCCAGCGCTCTTGTTTTAATGAGTCTGCCACTATGCCGGGTAATGCATTAGCGGCAGCACCTTCAACCGGTGAGTATTGAAAGCAGCCAACTCTATCGAGCTGCGCTTCATCTAAGAAATCTAACAAGCAGTTAAAGTCTTCTTCGGTCTCGCCCGGAAAGCCCACAATAAATGTGCTGCGAATGGTGAGGTCGGGACATATGCCACGCCAAGCTTGAATGCGCTTTAAATTATTTTCAGCAGCAGCGGGGCGCTTCATGCTTTTTAAGATAGACGTGCTGGCATGCTGAAAAGGAATATC
>DMZE01000291.1 GCA_003492055.1 Cellvibrionales bacterium | reverse complement strand
TCTTATAACTCGTTAATCATTTTCTGCTAAGAACAACCATGTATCTAAAACGCTATCAGGGTTCAGCGAAACACTGTCTATGCCCTGCTCCATTAGCCAACGTGCAAAATCAGGGTGATCAGACGGGCCTTGACCACAAATACCAACGTATTTTCCTTCTGCCTTACAGGCTTGAATTGCCATGCTAAGCAATGCTTTAACAGCATCGTTTCGTTCATCAAATAAATGCGCTACAAGTGCTGAGTCTCTATCCAGGCCCAATGTTAGCTGAGTTAAATCGTTAGATCCAATGGAGTAGCCGTCAAAATATTGCAAAAATTGATTGGCAATGAGTGCATTGGCAGGTAATTCACACATCATAATCAATTTAAGGCCGTGCTCGCCACGTTTTAAGCCATTTTGTGCGAGTAGATCACAGACTTGTTTGGCTTCGTCGGGTGTTCTTACAAATGGAATCATTACTTCAACATTGTCAAAGCCCATTTCTTCACGGACTTTTTTAAGTGCGCGACATTCAAGTACAAAACAGTCTAAGAAATCGGGGTGGATATAACGTGATGCGCCGCGAAAACCTATCATGGGGTTTTCTTCTTGGGGCTCGTAATCTGCCCCACCGATTAAATGCGCATATTCATTCGATTTGAAATCTGACATTCTAACGATGACGCGCTTGGGTGCAAAAGCCGCTGCAATCGTCGCGATTCCTTCGACCAGTTTTTCTTCATAAAATTTAACTGGGCTGCTATAACCGGCAATGCGTTTTTCGATATTCTTTTTTAAGCTGGGCTCTAAAGTATCAAAATTAAGCAGCGCTTTAGGATGAATGCCAATCATGCGATTAATAATAAACTCTAATCGTGCGAGTCCAACCCCCTCATTCGGTAAAGCTTGAAAAGCAAAAGCACGATCGGGGTTGCCAACATTAAGCATAATGTTAAATGGGATTTCAGGCATGCTAGCGATATCGCTGCGTTTGATAGTAAAGTCGAGCTTACCTTTATAAATAAAACCAGTATCACCCTCGGCACAGCTCACCGTTACATCACTACCAGCGGCTAATTTAGCTGTTGCATCAATACAGCCAACGACGGCCGGTATACCGAGTTCGCGCGCAATAATAGCCGCATGGCAAGTACGGCCGCCTCGATTGGTTACTATGGCTGAAGCGCGCTTCATCACCGGTTCCCAATCCGGGTCCGTCATATCAGTAACTAGTACATCACCGGCTTGCACCTGATCCATATCATCAATGCTATCAATAATACGAACTTGGCCAGAACCAATACGCTGACCAATACTTCGTCCCTCAATTAAAATGTTAGAATGCTCTTTAAGAAGATAACGCTCAACCATATTAACGGTTTGGCGGCTTTTTACTGTCTCAGGCCGCGCTTGAACAATATAAATCTTTCCATCATCACCGTCTTTAGCCCATTCAATATCCATGGGGCGGCCATAATGCTTTTCAATTATTAGCGCTTGTTTCGCCAGTTCCTTTACTTCCGCGTCGTTAATACAGAACTGCTGGCGATCGGATTCATCGACGGCTACGGTATTCACTGAGTGTCCTGCAGAGGCATCTTCGCCATATACCATTTTGATGGCTTTACTACCGATATTGCGACGTAAAATGGCACGGTGGCCACCTTGCATGGCGCGCTTTGAAACATAAAATTCGTCTGGATTCACTGAGCCTTGAACAACGGTCTCTCCTAAACCATAGGAGCCAGTAATAAAGACTACGCCATCAAAGCCTGATTCTGTATCGAGTGTAAACATAACGCCTGCACTGCCCGTTTCTGAGCGGACCATACGTTGAATGCCGGCACTAAGTGCTACGCCACTATGATCAAAACCTTTATGGACGCGATAAGAAATGGCTCGGTCATTAAATAACGACGCAAAAACTTCTTTCATTGCAATACGGACGTTATCAATGCCTTTTATATTTAAAAAAGTTTCTTGTTGGCCTGCGAAAGAGGCATCGGGTAAATCTTCGGCTGTTGCCGAAGAGCGCACAGCCACGCTAAGTTCTTGATTGCCCTGTTGGAGTTCTTTGAATGCTTGCTCTAATGCATTGTCTAGTGCATCGGGAAATGGCGTGTCGAGAACCCATTGACGGATTTCAGCGCCAGTAGCCGTTAGAGCTTTGATATCATTAACGTCAAGGCTGTTAAGCGCCTCATTAATACGGGAATCAAGCCCTTGGTGGGCAATAAATTCGCGATAAGCGTCTGCAGTGGTAGCAAAGCCATCAGGTACTTGAACACCTTGATTATAAAGACCGCTTATCATTTCACCGAGAGAGGCATTTTTACCACCAACGCGATCAACGTCATTCATACCTAATTGATTAAACCAAAGTACTTGCTCTGCCAATGCCACATCCTCGTAAATGAAATGTAAAAATTGATTAAGTCACGCGTATATTTACTGTCGCGCTGATGGTTTAACATTGCGCTTGGCTATATACCTTAAAAAAGACAGCGGTATCGCTTAATATGGCGCAAAAATAGCTGCAAAACACAGCAATGTATTGCCGTTAACACAAGCCGCGTAGCATAATCGATTGAAGCCTGAAAATACAAATGCAAGCCGCGTGATTGTTCGTAAAAACAACGATTAATTAACGCTTTATGGTATTCGTAAAGTCATTTACATATAGCTATGAAATAGAGGTCAAAATGAAACGAACAGCTTTTTTCATTTCAGACAGTACCGGCATTACTGCTGAGGTAATGGGTGAAAGCCTGCTGTCTCATTTTCCGTCAATTGAGTTTGAACGACATTCGCTGACTTATATTGATAGTGAAGAAAAAGCCCTAGCGGCTGCCGATATGATTAACGCGGCAGCACATCATGATGGCCAGCCGCCCGTTGTATTTGACACATTAGTCAGTGAATCATTGCGAAATATTATCTTGGCATCGAACAGTCACTGCGTAGATGTTATCAATACCTTTCTTTCGCCCTTAGAAAAAGCACTGGGCGCTCCGAGCAGTTATAACGTGGGTCGGCCAAAAATTGCCGCTCAAAGCAGCCAATATAATCGACGAATCGACGCGGTTCATTTTGCCTTGGATAATGATGATGGCGGCCGCGTTAATCGCTATGGTGAGGCAGATGTTATTTTGATTGGTGTTTCACGCTCAGGAAAAACGCCAAGCTGTCTTTATTTAGCCTTGCAGTTTGGGATATATGCCGCCAACTTCCCTATTACCGAAGAAGACCTTGAAACATCGAGTTTGCCAAAGGCTTTAGTCAAATACAAAGATCGCTTATTTGGTCTGACCATTCAACCGGAGCGTTTATCGAATATTCGCAGCGAACGTTTGAGTGATAGTCGATATGCTTCGACGCGACAATGTGAAAGAGAGGTGCAAGAAGCGTTGACTATGTTTGACCGATTTAAGATACCTTATATCGATACGACAGACTGCTCAATCGAAGAAATATCTACGCGTATATTGGCGGACACAGGAATAGAGCGAAAGTTTAAATAAGGATTGTCTTAACGGGTTTATTTATGAAAGGGCTTGTAGTTTATTATGAAAGAGTTTGCGGTTCTCTTTGTAATATAAATCCAAAACGTGCTTTGACCGCTTCAATAATCGTATCTGTAAAACGAATTACCTCAGCGGCGCCAACGTCCGAAGCGGTGTTATCCCTGTAATGAATAAGCACTAATGCTTGATCTTTATGCATACCTAAATTACCGCTTCGCTGACCTTTGAATCCACATTGTTCAATTAACCATGCTGCAGGAATTTTATAGCCGATATTATCGGCCAGCGCTTGATGGCTATATTGAAAATGCGGGGCGTCGGGATAATGCTCTAGAAAGGCATTTAACTGCTGCTGATCGATAGCAATATTTTTAAAAAAGCTGCCTGCATTAGCTAGCTTTTTAGGATCGGGTAATCTCTCCGATCGAATAGCAATAACCGCTTCGGCAACAGAAGCAGCGCTAACCGTGTTCATGTCTGCCTGCTCTATCAATAATTGTAATCGATCTGTTAAAGCAGGATAGCTTAACTGCGGCGAAAATATTTTATCTAACTTAAAAACAACAGATGTAATAATCGTCTTAGTCGCTAGTGCTTGTTTAAAGACACTGTCACGATAAGCAAACTGACATTGGTCAGTCGTTAGTGTCTCAAAAGCAAGAGCTGTTCTATTATCCGAATCCAGATTAACAAAATTAACGCTGTCGATAAGTGAAGAAACCTCGCAGCCATAGGCGCCAATATTTTGAATTGGTGCGGCACCCACACGACCGGGAATCAAGGCTAAGTTCTCAAGCCCAAACCATTGAGCGTCAATACTATGCATAACCCAATTATGCCAGTTTTCACCTGCAGCCACTTCAATCCAGACATGGCTATCGGTTTCTTTAATTTTATTTATGCCAGCTAATCGTATATCAAGAATATGCGCATCAATAGTGTCTTGCAGAATTACGTTACTGCCCTCCCCTAAAGGAGTGCACGTTAAGTTCTCTGCGTGGCTAAAAATAATGGCGTTATGCAGCTCATCTAATGTGTATATTCTACTATAGGCATTAGCGATAGATGCTAAACCTAAGGTATTACATGCTTGCAAATTAACGTTGCGTTCAATCATGGTTGGTCATGTTTAAAGCGGCTGTTTGAAGTGGCGGGTTGAAATGTGGCTAATAAGGTTTTTGATGCATCTTCAACTAAATCTATGACGTGATCAAAACCACTTAAGCCACCGTAATAAGGATCAGGCACTTCTTTAGTTTCTGAAAAGTTATTAGCATAGTCAAGAAACAGCTCAAGCTTACCTGAATAATCCGTGGGGCACATGGCCTGCACATCTAATAGGTTTTGCTTATCCATAACTAAAATATAATCAAACTGACTAAAATCGTTAGCTGTTATTTGTCGTGATCGTAAATGACTTAAGTCATAACCACGCGTCAATGCTGCGCTTGCCGATCGTTCATCGGGTGAGTGGCCAATATGCCAATCACCGGTTCCGCAAGAGTCTACGCTAATATGCCGCTGCAAGCCGGCTTCTGCCACCATCTTCTCAAATACGCCATGGGCGGTTGGTGAGCGACAAATATTTCCCAGACAAACAAAAAGAACGGATATGTTACTCATAGTGTTTTCTCAGAAGTAAACATTGCACGCACACGCTCTAAATCTTCCATTGTATCGATGCCGCTAGGTAAACTGCCGCTAGCTTCTTCGCAGTGTATCTGAACGCCGTTATCTAAGGCGCGTAGCTGCTCAAGTGATTCAGCTTGCTCGCCAGGCGACATAGGCCAAGCAACAAATTGATTAAGCACTTCAACTCTATAGGCGTAGATCCCAATATGGCGATGCCATTGAATATTATCGTTAGCTGGCAAAGCATAGAGCTCAGAGAGATCACTGTCCGAGTGAATAGTACTTAAGTCTGGCCAGCTTCGTAGCCACGGCAGCGGAGCGCGCGAGAAGATTTGAGCAAAACCTTGCTGGTTGCGCACCACTTTCACAGCGTTAGGGTTGAGGATGTCTAATGGGTCAGTGATGCGCTCACAGAGCGTCGCAATACCGGCATTAGGTTGAGACAATAGGTTTTCAGCGACTTGATTAATAACGGCTGGCGGAATTAAAGGCTCATCACCTTGGACATTAACGACAACGTGTTTATCACTGTATTGTTTTTTACTCACCACTTCTTGCAAGCGATCGGTACCTGACGGATGCTCAGCAGAGGTCATAACCACTTGCCCGCCAAAGCCTGTAACCACCTCGGCAATACGAGGGTCATCAGTGGCCACTAGCACTTCATCGGCATTGCTCTGGCAAGACTGCTCATAGACTCGCTGCACCATTGGTTTGCCTGCAATATCCAGCAGGGCTTTACCTGGTAATCGAGTTGAGCCAAAGCGAGAAGGAATAATAATCGTAAATGACAAAAGGGAATCTCCGAAACGTTATTGAGCCAGTTGCGCACAAATTGCCGCTGTCATTTGGCTATCAATCTTGGCATTAACATCAATGGCATAAAGCGGCAGTGAATTTTGCTTAAAGCCACCACATTTAACTGCATCTTTGGCGGTCATGACAATAGCCGCGCTCTTAGTAAACAGACTTTCAGAGCTATTTTCTGAATGTCCGCTTAGCGTATTGTCCGCTGCTGCAAATACTAAGTCACTTTTTTTAAATACTAAGTCACTTTCTTTAGATACTAAGTCATTTTCTTTAAATACTAAGTCACTTTTTTTAAAGCTGTAATGATCAGGAAAGGCATGTTCAACGATGCGTGGGGCATTGTCATTCTTGGATAATAACAGACGAACAGCATTAAAAAATCGCTCAGGATTACCGATACCGGCTACCAAGTGAATAACCTGATAGCGATTAAGATAGTTAAGGTCCGCAGATTGAATGCTGCTATCGCTTAGGCTTCGCAAACCAGTGATGGCCATTTGCATTGAATACTGAGCCTGCTGATTATTTTTTGTATGTTCGGCTACGAGAT
>DMZE01000215.1 GCA_003492055.1 Cellvibrionales bacterium | reverse complement strand
GAATAAGTTACCGAATAAGTTACCTGATAAGGACTGATAGAGTGAGTAAGCAAACCGTTAAAGTGCCTGATCTTGGTGGGGCTTCTGAAGTAGAAGTCATTGAAATTTGTGTAGCCGTGGGCGACACAATAAGCCAAGATCAATCATTGATTGTTGTCGAATCTGACAAAGCATCAATGGATATTCCTAGTCCAGTTGCAGGCGTAATTGTTTCAATTGCCGTTGCCGATGGAGCCACTATTTCTGAAGGCGATGTCGTTTTAGAAGTAGAACTTGCTGGTAGTGATAGCAGTGCTGAAGCGCCAGCAGAAGTGCCGGCTCAAGAAGCCGCTGTTGAAGCGGCTGTTGAATCAGCAGTTGAGCCAGCATCTGAATCTGTTACAGCCCCTAATCCAACGGGTGCGCCCGTTACTTCAGTGCTGTCTGTTTACGTACCTGATTTAGGTGGTGCAGACAAAGTTGAATTAATTGAAGTAGTCGCCGGTGTTGGCGAGCGCATTAGTGAAGGTGATGGCATTGTTGTCATGGAATCTGACAAAGCGTCAATGGAGTTACCTTCACCGGTAACCGGCGTCATAACGGTATTGCATGTTAAAGAAGGTGATTCACTTGCAGAGGGTGATTTAGTTGCCGAAGTTGAAGTAATAGACAGTGCGCCAGCACCTGCTGCAGTTGCAGCAAGCAGAACGCCAGCGCCTGTTCATGCACAGCCAGAAGTAAAAGCAGCAGCGCCAGTAGTTGAGAATATTGCTACGCCCGTTGCGTCAGAAAAAGTGACTGACACCATGTCTGCTAGAGATCGTCGTCGTAAGACTGACACTCATGCCGGTCCAGCGGTGCGGAAATTAGCGCGTGAATTAGGCGTTGATTTAAAACGTGTTAAAGGAACAGGCCCACGTGATCGTGTTGCCAAAGAAGATTTGCATAACTTTGTTAAGAAAATTGTCACTGAACCTCAGTCTGTTGGTAGTGGTATTCCGCAAGTTCCGGCGGTTGATTTTGCGCAATTTGGCGAAGTCGAAATTAAGCCAATGTCTAAACTGCATAAACTCACTGCAGCCAATATGCATCGCAGCTGGTTAAACGTACCGCATGTAACGCAATTTGATGAAGCCGATATCACTGAGCTAGAAATCTTTAGAAAAGGATTAAAAGCTGAAATGGATAGACGCGGCATTAAAATTACGCCATTGCCTTTCTTAATCAAAGCGGTTGCCGCAGCCTTGCGTGCAAACCCAGCGTTTAATGCTTCATTAAGTGCCGATGGCGAATCCATCGTTTATAAAAAATATGTCAACATCGGTATGGCTGTTGATACACCTGCAGGATTAATGGTGCCGGTTATTCGTGATGCCGATCAAAAAGGTATTTGGGAATTATCGCAAGAGATTCTTGAGCTAGCGACTAAAGCCAAAGAGCGTAAACTTAAGCCAGCAGAAATGCAGGGCGGATGTTTTACTATCTCAAGCTTAGGTGGCATTGGCGGTACGGGCTTTACGCCTATCGTGAATACCCCAGAAGTCGGTATTTTAGGCGTGTCTAAATTAGCCATTAAACCAGGCTACGTTGATGGCAACCTTGAACCAAGAAAGATGCTGCCTGTATCGCTTTCTTATGATCATCGTGCAGTGAATGGTGGTGATGCCGGACGCTTCCTAACGTTTATCTCAGCAGCATTGAGCGACGTTAGACGTTTAGTTTTATAGTGAAGGACGTTTGGGTTTGAGTTAAGAAAAGCGCCAGCTTCTTTTTAACGACAGCCTAAGTCGCCTAAAATGAAAGCCCGAGTACCTTATTTAGGTAACTTGGGCTTTTTTTTAAATAAATTGGGTTATGACTAAAAAATAGTTTTAGCTTGTTTAGCCCGTATTGTCAGCTAATCCTTAAATAGCACCTGCGCCAGAATAGCGATGTTGATTCTTGCCGTGTCTGTCATCGATTTCACTTAAGTTACTAATTTAATTCGTTTTTCCGCTATATTGGTATGGCGGCCTGCGGCTATTTATTCATGATTTTTGATGAATCATCATAATAACTTTTAGTTATGCCTTCCCCTTTTTTAGAACAAGTTTTTTCTAACGGCTAAATTTAGTCGCATATTTCTGGTGCTAAATAATTAAACCGTCTAGTCTCTAAGTTATAAGCAACTCACTGAGATGTTTTGTTACAGGTTTTGAGAAAGGTCACATTGCTGTAACAAATAAATGTTTTAAATGAGTTGCCAATAATAATTAGAAGATTCGCCTTTGTGTTTTATTTTTCGACTTTTGGAGGTTGAGAACATGGCAAGACAAGCGAGCAATATGCAAACAGACAACTCAAATATTTCATCATCAGATCGAGCAGTCGATATGAATATGGATTTAGATGATGACTCACTTAGCATGACAGATGATGGTAGTGAAGAATCTAAGCCAGCTATTTTTTTAAAATCTACCGATGTCCGAAGACGTTTGGAAGAAAGATTAGAAGTACGGCTTTTAAAAGATCAACTCGGTATTGATGATTTTGATATTTAAAAAAATGAGTGGATGCTTTTTTTTGAATAGGTAAAATTAATAAGTACATAGAGAAATAAACAGAAATTTAAAAAGGCCTTTAAAAATATCTTAAAAAAGACAAGCAAAGGCGCTGTTTATAGTTGAAAAGTTTAAATCTGAAAATTTCATATTTAAACTTTAAAGTAGGAAAAAATTAGACGAACCTGAAGTTATGTAGACCTAGGGTTATTTAAACCAAAAGTTTTGTAGATTAGAATTTTTGTAAATAAGAAGTTATGTAGATAAGTGGTTATGCAAATAAAAAGCTATGTGGATTTGAAGCTGAATCTATAAGAAATAACAATAATAAGAAAGTAAAATATTAGCCAATAAAAATATAATAAAGGCTATTTAAATAACAACTACAATTAAAGAAAATGCTGCCCTATGAATGGGGCGGCATTTTTTTTTGCCAATCTGTTATAGTGTTTTTTTATAAGCCATTAAGCAGGTAATTATTTTGAAGGCATTACTCTCTTATTCAGGTGCTAAAGCATTTTATATCGTTATATTCTTAAATGCAGTTATAGATCTTGGTCATAAGATTACATTGCAAAACACCGTATTTAAAGTGCACGATGGTGGCTATCAAATCATTCTTATCGCTATTATTAACGCGCTTATTTTACTGCCTTATATTACTTTAGTGGTGCCCATAGGGCGCATTGCTAATAGCACGCCTAAGCCCACCATGATGAAATTGGCTGCATGGGCTTCATTGTCACTTACCTTTATGATTACCTTGTTTTATTTCTTAGGCTGGTTTTGGCCGGCAATGGCAATGACATTGTTAATGGCTGTGCAATCCGCTTTTTACTCGCCCGCAAAATTATCGTATTTAAAAATATTTTTTGGTAAAAACCGTTTGGCTGAGTCCAATGGTTTGGCGCAGGCAATAGTGATTGCCGGTATTTTATTAGGCACGGTTATTTTTTCTGTTGGTTTTGAATATTTGTATCAGCTTTTGCAAAGCGCATCGGCGGTGGGTAATAAAAACGCAGTTACCTCCACAATGTGGCCATTAGGTTTGGGCTTAATAGCGCTAGCGGTATTTCAAATATATTTAGTTTATCGTATTCCTGAAAAGCCAGAAGTACTTTCGCAAACGAAAAATGATTTAGGTTTGCAAACGCCTCGACTATCGATTTTTTATTTACTCAAAGATAATCGCTTGTTTATTCCGGTATTAGGTTTGTCACTTTTTTGGGCTGTGGGGCAGGGCATGCTAGCAGCATTTCCTGCGTTCGCTAAAGCACATGCCGGTATAACCAATGCCGCAGTTATTCAAGCTATATTGGCTTCGTCTGCAGTGGGTCTTGCGATAGGCGCCTTTCTTGTTACCCGATTTTCGCGAGACACCATTAATTTAAAATTAGTCCCCCTGGGTGTTATTGGTTTATCAGCAGGGTTATGGACGTTAACTTTTTTGAGCACGCCGATAGCCTTTTTGAATATGCCCATCGTTTTTGCTGGCGTGTACTGCGTTATGGGTATTTCATCATCATTGTTAGTGGTGCCATTAAATGCTTATATTCAATGGCAGGCGGCAGAGCATACATTGGGTGGCGTTATTGCTGCGAGCAATTTTTTTCAAAATATCGCCATGTTATTGATGCTCGGTTTAACCATTGCTTTTGCTCTAGCTAATTTTGATAGTGAACGTTTGCTGCAAATGATGGCTGTACTAACAACACTTGTAGGCAGTGTTATCGCCTTTGCTGTGGTTAAATTTAATCGTATTCATGGTGCTGATTCGGCTGAATTGCCGATAACTTAGTCAAAGCCGGGTCATAACTGGGCCATTGACCGTTAATTTATTGCCAGTAGGTGAAAAAAGCCGCTGTTCTTCGCTTAATTTAGGTCACCGACTTAACGTATAATTCTGTTTTTCTATTTCCTAGTATTGGACACGTCTTTATTCATGAACGTTAGAACTCGTATTGCACCATCACCTACTGGTGATCCTCATGTGGGCACAGCCTACATTGCCTTATTCAATCTTTGTTTTGCCAAGCAACATGGTGGCAAGTTTGTTTTACGTATTGAAGATACCGATCAAGTAAGAAGCACTGAGCAATCAGAGCAGATGATTTATGATTCACTGCGCTGGTTAGGTTTGGATTGGGATGAAGGTCCAGATGTTGGCGGTGATTTTGGCCCTTATCGTCAAAGTGAGCGTGGCGATATTTACCAAACACATGCGCAGCAATTAATTGATAACGGCCATGCCTTTAAATGCTATCGCTCTGCCGCAGAGCTTGATGAGCTTCGCGCCAGTATAAAAGCGTCAGGTGAAAACCGCGCATTAAAACCCGCCGACCTTATTTTAAGTGAAGCCGAGCAGCAGCAACGCGAAGCCGATGGCGCGCCGTTTGTTGTGCGTATGCAAGTGCCATCAGAAGGTAAGTGTGTAGTCAGTGATATGTTACGCGGTGAAATTGAATTAGATTGGTCAACCGTTGATGCGCAAATACTCTTAAAGTCTGATGGTATGCCAACGTATCATTTAGCCAATGTGGTTGATGACCATTTAATGGAAATAACCCATGTATTAAGGGGTGAAGAGTGGATTAACTCTGCGCCTAAGCATCAACTCTTATATGAATATTTTGGTTGGGATATGCCAACGCTGTGTCATTTGCCGTTATTGCGTAACCCAGATAAAAGTAAGCTCAGTAAGCGTAAAAACCCGACCAGTATTTTGTATTACCAGCGTATGGGTTATTTGCCCGAAGCAGTGGTGAACTATTTAGGTCGCATGGGTTGGTCAATGCCAGATGAACGTGAGAAATTCACCTTAGAAGAAATGTTAGAAGCCTTTGACGTGCAGCGTGTTTCATTAGGTGGTCCAATATTTGATTTAGACAAGCTCAGCTGGTTAAACGGTTTATGGATTCGTGAATCATTAACGGCCGAGCAGTTAGCCGATAAGTTAATTGAGTGGGGTTTAAATCGTGAGACCTTGCTTAGTGTGATTCCTCATGTGCAGCAACGAATGGATACGTTGAGTGATTTTATTCCCAAGACCGCCTTTTTGGGTTCTGGCCTATTGGATATTAATGAGCAGAGCTTTGCTGCGTTAAAGCTAGATACCGCCGAACAGCTAAAAATCTTACAGTTTGCCCTATGGCGACTTGAGGCCCTAAGCGATTGGCAGCGTGATGCGCTGTTCGAAGAGCTTAAAGGCTTAGCCGATGCGTTAGAAGTGAAGGTAAAGGATTTTTTAGCACCGTTATTCATTGCTGTATCGGGCAGCACGGCCTCTTTCTCAGTAATGGATGCCATGGCATTGCTTGGCTCAGATATGACGCGAGCACGGCTTAGAAATGGCATAGACGTGCTGGGCGGGGTGTCTAAAAAGCAGATGAAGGCAATGGAAAAAGCGTATAAGGGATTAAATAGCGCGAATTAGGCCAGAATCAGTCAAATGCCGGTCAAAGGGCTTGACTGGCGGGGCGGCATCGCTAAAATGGCCGTCCGTTTAAAGTGAGTCAGGCAACTGACAATAGCTTAACGATCCCACCCAAATATGGGGCCTTAGCTCAGCTGGGAGAGCGCAACACTGGCAGTGTTGAGGTCAGCGGTTCGATCCCGCTAGGCTCCACCA
>DMZE01000042.1 GCA_003492055.1 Cellvibrionales bacterium | reverse complement strand
GTGCAGAGCAACAAAGCCCTGAGGCTGTAATGGCGCAAATGGATGTCATTAATAATCTTGCAGGACAGCAAAATTATGCTTCTGGTTTTATGCAGCCACAGAAGTTTTTAGAGAAAGCTATGGCGCATCTAAAAGCCAATGCCTAACGGTTGAGTGTTGGCGGCACCTATGTTGATGACACCTATGTTAATTAAACAGTAATTAAAAACCAATAAGAGAGAAAAGAGTGATGACTAAAGATGCTGTTATTGTTTCTGTTGCACGTACACCTATCGGCAAGGCTTATAGAGGTGCATTTAATAATTTAGAAGCGCCATCCATGACAGCTCACGCGATTAAACATGCGGTGGCCAGAGCGGGTATTGATGCTGCTGAAGTAGATGATTGCATTATTGGCGCGGCATTACAGCAAGGCACACAGTCGAGTAACTTGGGGCGTATTGCGGCGATTACTGCAGGCTTACCGGTATCCGTTTCAGGCATGACGATTGATCGTCAGTGTTCATCGGGTTTAATGTCAATTGCTACTGCGGCTAAGCAAATTATTATGGACGGATCGCCGATAGTGGTTGCCGGTGGTTGTGAGTCGATTAGCTTGGTTCAAAATGAGCATATGAATATCACTCGTATTATTGACCCTTTAGCCATTGCTCAGTCACCCGATATTTATATGGGCATGTTAGATACCGCGGAGTTAGTGGCCAGTCGCTATAAAATAAGCCGTGAAGCGCAGGACGAGTATGCTGCACAGTCACAGCAACGCACGGCGGCCGGTCAAGCGGCAGGTAAATTTGATGATGAGATTGTGGCATTAACCGCAACCAAGTTAGTGGCTGATAAAGAGACGGGTGCTATAAGCGAAGAGCTGGTGACGCTTAGTAAAGATGAAGGTAATCGTCCATCGACAAGCGCTGAAGGTTTAGCGGGTTTAAAAACGGTGCGTGAAAACGGTTTTATTACTGGCGGTAATGCCTCGCAATTATCTGATGGTGCCGCTGCGGTTGTGATGATGGATAGCAGATTGGCATCACAGCGTAATCTTGAGCCATTGGGTGTGTATCGTGGCATGGCAGTGGCGGGTTGTGAGCCGAATGAAATGGGGATAGGCCCCGTTTTCGCCATACCTAAATTGTTAGCGCGCAACGGTTTAACGATGGATGATATTGGCTTGTGGGAATTAAATGAAGCCTTTGCTGTGCAAGTTATTTACTGCCGCGATAAGCTGGGCATTCCTAATGAAAATTTGAATGTAAATGGTGGAGCCATATCCATTGGTCATCCCTATGGCATGAGTGGCAGTCGTATGGTGATGCATGCATTGATAGAAGGTAAACGTCGTGGTGTTAAATATGTAGTTGTTACCATGTGTGTTGGTGGTGGTATGGGTGCGGCAGGCCTATTTGAAGTGCTTTAGCTGGTTGCCAATTCAAATACAAAAAAACTTTACATAAGGCTTTTAGCCGAGAATGATATTATGACTGAAGTGAGTGAAATGAATCCAACGATTGCTGTTCGTGATGGGCAGCAGTTAGATGTCGACTTGGTCGATAGTCTTGTAAAAGATCATGTTAGTGGTGTTACGGGTCGACCAGAACTAACTCAGTTTAAGGGCGGCAATTCCAATCTTACTTATTTATTAAAGTACCCAGAGCGAGGTGTTGTGCTTCGTCGACCGCCGTTTGGAACCAAGGCGAAAAGCGCGCACAGTATGTCGCGTGAATATACGATAATGAATAAAATTAAGCCGGCCTTTGCTGCCGTACCTGAAACTTTTTTTTATACGGATGACGAATCGATTTTAGGCTCTGAATTTTATTTAATGGATAAAGTTGAAGGCTATTCGATAGAAACTGAGATTCCAGCGGCTTGGAAATTTGGCCCTGCTGAAAATCATCAATTAGCTATGTCGATGTTTGATAAACTGATTGAGCTGCATCAAGTAGATTACAAGGCGATAGGGCTAGAAGACTTCGGTCGTCCCGATGGTTACGTAAGGCGTCAAATTGAAGGCTGGACTATGCGCTTTGAAAAATCATTGACGGATGATGTTGAATCATTTGCTGATGTGCGTGAGTGGCTATTAGATAAGATTCCAGAACAGCAAAATAGCTCGGCTATTCTGCATGGTGATTTCCGCATTGATAATATGATAGTTGATGCTGAAAACCCTTTACATGTTAAAGCGGTTTTAGATTGGGAAATTAGCGCCTTAGGTGATCCGTTAATGGATCTTGCTAATACTTTGGCATACTGGGTGCAGTCAGATGATTCTGCCGCCATGAAAGCTTTTGCTGTGCAGCCCAGTGATGCTGATGGTATGCCAACGCGCAAAGCCTTACTTGAATACTATGCGGTAAAAACCGGTGTTGATATTAGTCGTTTCGATTTTTATGCGGTTTATGGTTATTTCCGTAATGCCGTTATTTTGCAGCAAATTTATTATCGGTTTTATCATGGTCAAACCAGTGATCAACGTTTTGCCCGATTCGCTTTAGGTGTTAAGACCTTGTGCCATCATTGCCGAACATTAATTGCCGCTTCCAATTTATAACGATTTTTTAAAAGTCGTTTCAATAGATAGCAACAGCTAACAACAGCTAACAAC
>DMZE01000104.1 GCA_003492055.1 Cellvibrionales bacterium | reverse complement strand
GATATATGCCGCTTGAGCTGACATTAATACTTCTAATTTTTACCATCCAATGGCTGGCATTTATTCCTGCTTGGCTTTTAAAAACCGAGTCGTTTTATGACCTTGTAGGAAGCCTGACATATACGCTGGTGATACTGATTGCCTTGCTATTCACTGACTATAGCCATTGGCGATCGTTGTTGTTAACGCTGTTAATTGTTATTTGGTCGCTGAGACTCGGTATGTTCTTGTTTTTACGTATTCGCGCTGCCGGCGGTGATTCTCGCTTTGAGCAGATTAAAGTTGCGCCTAAGCGCTTTTTTATTGCGTGGACCTTACAGGCTGTCTGGATTACCTTTACATTGTCTGCGGCGATTCTGGCCATTACAGCGCCTCAAACGGCGGGAGTTTCTTTTATCTCTGTATTGGGTTTTGTATTTTGGATACTTGGGTTTTCGATGGAGGTGGTGGCCGATCAACAAAAGCGCCGTTTCCGTAAAAACCCTGACAATGCCAACCAGTTTATTAACACCGGCCTATGGTCCTTTTGTCGGCACCCTAATTACACGGGTGAGATCATGCTCTGGATAGGTGTTGCGCTTATTGCATTGCCTGTTCTTGATGGCTGGCGTTTACTCGGTTTGTTGTCACCGATATTCGTTGCGTTATTATTGATTAAAGGCAGCGGTATACCCTTACTCGAGCGCGCTGCCGAGAAGAAATGGGGTAATAGCGAAGATTACCAGCGCTATAAAGCCAGTACGCCACGGCTCTTTCCTGGCTACTAATCATCTTTAATGAGCGATTAACTGGCTATTAACTCGATATGAGCTCACGCTTTATGTCCTTATAAGCCAGAATCTACATTAATAAACGCTTGTTAGCTATTTTCCTTGTTTAATCAGCGCGCTATGATGGCTAGCTAACGTCAATGCTTGCGGCTATGGAGCCATCACTCACGCTATGTCTAATAATGATTCACCTCATTCAGCGACTTTTCGCATTGATCATGGTCTCTTAATGGGTGCTAGGCAGGTTGCATCACCTAATTACGATAGCCGACCAGAGCAGCAGTTACCCGAATTGCTGGTAGTGCATTGCATTGCTTTACCGCCGAATGAGTATGGCGGTGAGGGTGTTGAGCAGCTGTTTACGAATCAGCTAGACCCTAATGAACATCGGTATTATGAGAGTATTGCTGATCTTAAAGTCTCAGCGCATTTATTCATTCGTCGCTGTGGTGAGCTTGTGCAGTTCGTCAACTTTGATCAACGCGCTTGGCATGCTGGACAGTCTTGCTTTGAGGGCCGTGAAAGCTGTAATGATTTCAGTATTGGTATTGAGCTCGAGGGGACTGATACCGATAGCTATGAGACAGTTCAATACGAGCAGTTGGCCATGGTTAGCCGCTTATTACTCGACTATTACCCGACGATGTCATTGAGTCGTATAACGGGGCATGAAACAATTGCCCCCGGTAGAAAAACTGATCCTGGCCCCGGCTTTGATTGGCTTTATTTTCGACAGTTATTAGCGAACGATTAAATATTAGATGAGCTGTTTGTTAGTGATGGTGTCTTCACCTTTGTAGGGCGATAACCATAAGTAAAAACAGACTTATAAGAATAGAACCTAACGACTCAGCTAGGAGGTTATAGAATGTTATTTATAGCGGTAGTGCTGGCATGGTTGGCCATGCAGTTTTGGGGCGGCGCAGCTCTATTTCAGCGCGATGAAATTTTAATGCAGTGGCATTCATGGTTAGATAATGAGTATCGTAATCGTGTGGGTGATACGGGTGTGATTATCGCGCTGTTGCTATTGCCGGTTATTGCTACAGCATTGGTGCTCTATATTTTTGGCGGCTGGTTTTTTGGCTTGGTAGGGTTAGTCATTAATGTGGTTGTTTTACTTTATGCCTGTGGCCGTGGTGATTACTTGGCACAGATGCAAGCTTATCGTTTTTCGATGACGCATTTAGATAAACAAGCCGTCTTTGATGCGGCCGATCAATATTACTCTGTTAAGGGTGATGACCTTGCTAGTGTGCACAATCAGGTAAGACAAAAAATTAGTTATCAAGCTTATGACCGATGGTTTGCCGTTGCATTTTGGTTTTTGATTTTGGGTGCGCCCGGCGCATTGCTTTATCGTATTTGTCATATTGTCAGTGCTGGTAGTGTCGATATTGAAGGTGAGAGTGACTCTGGCGAGAATGATGCTAGTGATGCTGGTGAGAGCGCAAGCGCTTACCGTTACTGCAGTAGCTATGCGAATGATACCAATGCCATTCTCGGCTTTATGGATTGGCTGCCTTCGCGTTTATGGGCATTAATTATTGGTTTATGCGGTGATTTTAAATCCGTTGTTCAGGTGCTAAGCGTTAAGCTTTTTAGCAATACACCTGTGGTTGCGCTGCTGGACAGGATTAATCTCGCCATTGTTTATGGCGATAGAGCCGCTTCGTTGAATGATGATGAAACGATTGATTGTCATGAAATTGTTGAAGCCAAAAATGAATTAGATATGATTGAGCAAGTGGATAGCCGCGCTATGATTGTCGCCATGGCGGTTATTGCTGTTTTAATCTTATTGCTTTAGCTGAAAGTTTAGAATTTAGA
>DMZE01000252.1:3822-6210 GCA_003492055.1 Cellvibrionales bacterium | reverse complement strand
GGCTTTGAAGGAAATGACGGCGTTATTGTTATTGCCGCGACTAACCGACCTGATGTGTTAGATCCTGCGTTACTTCGTCCGGGTCGTTTTGATCGTCAAGTAGTTGTTGGTTTACCTGATTTACGTGGCCGCGAACAAATATTAAAAGTGCATATGCGTAAAGTGCCTATTGCTGATGATGTAAATGCATCAGTGATTGCACGTGGCACACCCGGTTTTTCGGGTGCTGATTTAGCCAACCTTGTTAACGAAGCCGCTTTATTTGCAGCGCGTTCTAGCGAGCGTTTAGTGGCGATGGAGCAATTCGAATTAGCGAAAGATAAAATCATGATGGGCGCTGAGCGTAAATCAATGGTGATGTCTGAAAAAGAAAAATTAAATACTGCTTACCATGAAGCGGGCCATGCAATTGTCGGTAACTTAATGCCTGAGCATGATCCTGTTTATAAAGTCAGTATTATTCCTCGTGGTCGCGCCTTAGGCGTAACGATGTTTCTTCCTGAAGAAGATCGTTATAGTCATAGCAAGCGACATATTAATAGTCAAATTTGCTCATTGTTTGGTGGCCGTGTCGCCGAAGAAATGATTAACGGTGCTGATGGTGTTACAACCGGTGCCTCAAATGATATTCAGCGCGCAACAGAATTGGCGCGTAATATGGTGACTAAATGGGGCTTATCTGAAAAGCTAGGACCCTTAATGTATGACGAAGGACAGGAAGAAGTATTCTTAGGAAAATCTGCAAGCAGTGCAGGTAGTCATATTTCATCGCAAACTTTAAATGCCATTGATGTAGAAGTAAGAAGTATTATCGATAGCAGTTATGCGAAGGCGACCCAATTACTAGATGAGAATCGTGACAAGCTTGAAAAAATGGCTCAAGCGT
Source organism: Cellvibrionales bacterium (assembly GCA_003492055.1). GTDB lineage: Bacteria > Pseudomonadota > Gammaproteobacteria > Pseudomonadales > UBA7434 > UBA7434. Next base: position 5,324 of record DMZE01000252.1, on the reverse strand, counting down.
TAATGGATTATGAAACCATTGATGCCGATCAAATTGAAGATATTATGTCGGGCAATACGCCTAGACGTCCCGCCAGTTGGAATGATGATGATCAAGATCAATCTGGAGCAGGTGAGAATAGCAAAAAATCTTCAGATGCAGATTCTTCTATTGGTGGAGCTGCTAGTGAGCATTAAGCTTGCTTAGCGAATTAAAAACGGCGACTTATTTATGTCGCCGTTTTTTTTAGTTTAATTTTTTGAATATATTGTTTAATTAATCAAGTAGTCTAAATAATAAATTTGAAATGTAAGCTTGAAATATAAATTTTAGAAATCACATTTTAAAAATAACTTATTGAGCAGTAACTTATTTAGAAATAACTTACTTTAGAAATAAACAGGTACTAAACTTTTGTCTGTGACTAAATCTTTTAATGCAGCTGCGCTCATGGGTGAAAAACCCTTAGTAATGGGTGTGCTTAATGTTACGCCCGATTCTTTTTCTGATGGCGGTCAATACGTCAGTGTGACTTCAGCATTTGATCATGCGCAGCAGATGATTAACGAGGGTGCGGCAATTATTGATGTGGGCGGTGAGTCGACTCGTCCTGGCGCTTCGCCAGTATCAACGCAGCAAGAATTAGATCGTGTTATTCCTGTCATAGAAAAAATTTCTGCGAATCTTGATTGTGTTATTTCTCTTGATAGTAGTTGCCCGCAAGTCATGGAAGCGGCTGCGCAAGCAGGTGCCTCACTACTCAATGATGTGCGTGCGTTTCAGCGTGAAGGTGCGTTGAAAGTGGCCGCTAAAACGGGTTTGCCAGTGTGCTTAATGCATATGCGTGGCGAGCCTAAAACCATGCAACAGCAGCCGCATTACAATTCAGTGGTTGCTGAAGTGCAGGCATTTTTATTGGCGAGAGTAGAGGCTTGTCTTGAGGCAGGTATTGAGCGTAATAAAATTATTATAGATCCCGGTTTTGGGTTTGGTAAAACCTTGGATCATAACCTACAGTTACTAGAGGCCTTAGCGCAATTAAAAGAGCTAGGTTTGCCCTTGCTGGTGGGTATGTCACGCAAATCAATGATTGGCGCCATACTGAATAACGAAACCGGTGAGCGGCTGTATGGCGGCTTAGCCTTAGCGGCTATTGCAGTTACGCAGGGTGCGAATATTATTCGTACTCATGATGTAGGGCCAACCAGTGACGCAGTAGCTGTTGCTTATGCAGTCAGCGCGTCGACAAATTAACGAGTACCGCTTTTATATAAGCAGTGCGTTTTTCAAACAATACAACAAAAAAGAATTCAAAAATGACTAAGCAATATTTTGGTACCGACGGTATCCGTGGAAAAGTAGGTTCTGGCGCAATTAACCCTGAGTTTATTTTAAAGTTAGGTTGGGCGGTTGGCCGTGTTTTCAGTCGGCTAGCGGCGGGTAAGTCAGCTGTGCCGCGTATTATTATTGGTAAAGATACGCGCATATCAGGTTATATGTTTGAGTCTGCATTAGAGGCTGGC
>DMZE01000252.1:0-3774 GCA_003492055.1 Cellvibrionales bacterium | reverse complement strand
GTTATTAGCGCCTCGCATAATCCTTTTTATGACAATGGCATTAAATTCTTTTCGGCCGAGGGCACCAAGCTCCCAGATGATATTGAGTACGCCATAGAAGCAGAGTTAGATAAACCCATGGTGACTGTCGATTCTGCCGAGTTAGGCAAGGTGACACGCATTGAAGATGCCGGTGGTCGCTATATTGAATATTGTAAAAGTACTGTGCCAACCGGTTTTGATTTAGCCGGTAAAAAAGTGGTTGTCGATTGTGCGCATGGCGCCACCTATTACGTCGCGCCTTTAGTACTGCGTGAGTTAGGTGCCGATGTTATTGAAATTGGTGCAAAGCCTGATGGCTTAAATATTAACAATGGTTTTGGTTCAACCTCGCCTGCCGCTATATCAGCCGCGGTTGTTGAGCATGGCGCCGATATCGGTGTTGCCTTTGATGGTGATGGTGACCGCTTACTCTTTGTCGATAGCGATGGTACAACTGTAAATGGTGACGCCATTCTTTATGTTATTGCTATGGATCAGCTACGTACTCAGGGTAGCTGTAATGGTGTTGCAGGTACGCTTATGTCGAACCTAGGGTTAGAGTTAGCTATGCAAGCTAAGAGTATTCCTTTTGGTCGCGCCAAAGTCGGCGATCGCTATGTCAGTGAAATGATGAAAGAAAAAGGCTGGAGTTTAGGTGGTGAATCGTCAGGCCATGTTATTTGCGCCGATGTCGCATCAACCGGTGATGGCATTGTTGCGGCACTGAAAGTGTTTTTTGCGGTCATGGATAGTGGTAAGTCGCTTAAAGAGCTGTTGTCCGGTTTAGAGGTTTGTCCTCAAGTCATGATTAACGTTCGACGAGAAAGAACGGTAGATTTGGATAATGATCCTGTCATTACAGCGGCGGTTAAAGAGGTTGAAGAAGTGATGGGTGCCAATGGACGTGTGTTATTACGTCCGTCGGGTACCGAGCCACTGATTCGGGTTATGGTTGAAGGGCAAGATGCAGCTCAAGTGCAAATGTTTGCCGAGCAGTTAGCGGCAAAGGTTAAAGCAGCAGTTAGTTAGTGATTGTTACCGTTGCGGCGGTCGCCATGGCTTGTATGTTGTTGAGTGCTTGGGTACTATTGCGGCCCGTTTTTTCGGTAGGATTTTATGCGTAAACGCTTAATAGCTGGAAACTGGAAGTTGAATGGAAATTGGGCATTATGCGAGCAGTTTACTGCTACATTTGCCTCGCTGCCTGCGGCGTCGCTTGAAGCGATAATGCAGCAAGCCGATGTCGTTATTTGTCCGTCGGCAGTGTATTTGTCGCGTTTCGATGCGCTTATTCAATCGACTTCATCGATCGTTCAGTTAGGCGCGCAAGATGTCTCAACCGAGAGTCAGGGTGCTTATACCGGTGAAATTGCCGCTAGCATGTTGGCTGAATCGGGTGCAGGTTTTGGTATTGCAGGTCATTCTGAGCGCAGACATCGTTTTGCTGAGACTGACCAGCAAGTAGTACAGAAAATGTTAAATTTATTTGCTGCGAATATTCTACCCATTGTTTGTGTGGGTGAGCCTATTGAGCAGCGAGAGGCAGGCAGCGCTGAAAGCTTTATTGAAGCGCAGTTGTTGCCGGTTGCTGCGGCTATCGCCGAGCATGGTTTAGTCGGTCGGCCAATGGCCATTGCTTATGAGCCTATTTGGGCGGTAGGTACGGGTAAATCAGCCACGCCAGAGCAGGCGCAGAGTATGCATGCGTTTATACGGTCAGTGATGGCTCGTTTTATGGATGCAGATAGCCTAAGAATTATTTATGGTGGCAGTGTTACGCCGGCCAATGCGACAGCATTAATGGCAATGCCCGATATTGATGGCGCTTTGATTGGTGGAGCCTCACTTAATCCTGAGCAGTTTGTCGCTTTAGCGAGCGTATAAACGGTAAGTAGATAAAAGTTAGTATTTTAGTATTAAAGAGCAACTCAAATTAGAAAGGCAGAATTAGCGTGATTGAACAACTTATAGTGGTATTTCATGTCCTGGTTGCATTAGCAATTGTAGGGCTTATTCTTCTTCAGCAAGGTAAAGGTGCTGATGCAGGTGCTTCATTCGGTGGCGGCAGCTCGCAAACGTTATTTGGTGCCAGCGGTGGCGGCAATGCGTTAACGCAGGCAACAGCTATTTTAGCGGCTGTTTTCTTTGCTACCAGTTTTGGTTTGGCCGTAATTGCCAAGCAAAATGCAGCGCTTCCCGTGAATGATTTAATGTCTGGCTTAGAGGTTTCTGAGCAAGTTGATAGTGAGCCTGCGGTTGATGCGGCTGCTCAAATTCAAGAGTCTTTTGACGACTTACCTGATTTTGACATTATTGCGCCAGCAGACAGCGATATTATTAATAGCATTCCTGAATAATTAGAAAAAACAATCGCTTAGCCATATTATTCTTATATATGGCTGTGATACCTCATGTTTTATATTGTGTGTAAGTAGATTTAAAGCCGAAGTGGTGGAATTGGTAGACACGCTACCTTGAGGGGGTAGTGAGCTATGCTCGTGCGGGTTCAAGTCCCGCCTTCGGCACCATTAATGTTTCCTAGAAAACCCTATAGTTTCCCGTAAAGTAAAAAAATAGAATAAAAACATATGGTTCTGCGTGCTTCGGTGATCATTACCGCTGCTCCGCTCTGATATTACCTACGGTGTTTGAGACGTTAAATGCCTTTAGGCATTATTATGCCCCCATCCCCATAGTAACCATTTCCCCACAGAACAAACCCCTCGATAGTACAGCCAAACTAAAAATGACCTTCAGGTGGGGTTATTAGCACCTAAAGCGTCTTATTAAAGACATAGTTATTTAGAGCTAGGGTAATGACTGTTTACCAATACAGGTTTTATATTTAGCAGTTCGGGCAACTCAACATTTAACAAGGCAAGCAACTGGGATCGTGTAAACGCTGCCTGTTCTTGAGGCGTTATGTGCAACCAAGATTCAAGTAGCTGATATGGCAATAAGTGAATTTGAAGTAAAGAGATGCGAGAGGGAAATCCAGAAATTCCTCGACGTCCAGAGGCCTCCTGCCCATATTCGTAACGAGGTAGATTTTAGCTATCGTATTGAGAATCAAAGTGTAGAATTATTCGAGATTCGTCCAGAATGGAAGAATCCCGAAAAGAAAATAGAGATCCCGTTTGCGAAAGCAACATTTGTAAAAAAGGAGAAACTCTGGAAAATTTACTGGCAGCGTCAGGATTTAAAATGGCATAGCTATAAACCGGCCCCTAGGGTTCGGTATTTCGAGGAGTTTTTATCAATTGTAAGCGAGGATGCAGAGGGTTGTTTTTTTGGCTAATGGTGCCATAAAAAACTATAAGCGATTACAAGCTTAGGGAGGCTAGAGAGACATGCTGGAATACAATCCATCAAACTCAATAGATGCTGATGAGTGGTTGGAAGTTGATGAATTAATGAGGTCTGAATTAGTCCGGAAATTTCACCGAGGGCTAGACGAACCATTATCTGAAGACTCCCTCCCAGGGCATGCATTGATACATGTAATTGTCGAAAATCAAATTGCAACAAATATCGAATTGGTACCTGAAACCATTGCAAAATTAGTCCGCCAGGGACTGGATCGCCATGAGGCTGTCCATGCTATAGGCGCTCTAATTTCAGCGCAAATGTTTAATTTGGCCCAGGGGAATATAGAGAAATTTTGCACAGTGAAATACAAAAGACAGCTTAAAAAGCTTACCGCCAAGCGGTGGTTGAAAGGTAAGCGCTCGTAATTGGGGCCGTATCGCTTAT
>DMZE01000182.1 GCA_003492055.1 Cellvibrionales bacterium | reverse complement strand
TTCATTTGAGCGATTTATCGGTATGTTGATTGAACAATATGAGGGTAAATTTCCCGCATGGTTGTCCCCAGTTCAAGCGGTAATAATGAACATTACCGATAATCAGGCCGATTTTGCCTCTAATGTGCAAGAAACCTTAACAAAACAGGGTTTTCGGGTCGAAACGGACTTGAGAAATGAAAAGATCGGCTTTAAAATTCGCGCCCACACTTTAAGCAAGACACCTTATCTTTTAGTGGTTGGTGATAAAGAAGTTGAATCGGGTTCGGTTGCCGTTAGAACATTAGCGGGTGAAGACCTAGGAAGCATGACTGTTGATGCTTTTACTGAGCTGCTCAATGCCAATGTAGCCCAGCGTGGGCGCACACAGATAAGCGAGTGATTTTAGCTGAAAATAGCTAAGTTATTGTTTTGATAGCTAAAATAGCTAACTAAAGTGAATATTAATGACTGGAGATTTAATTATTAAGCAAATACAAATTGGTGGTAACGTCGCGTGAAAGGTAAAGATAGTAAGCGTGCAATCATTAATGAAGCTGTCGAGGCATCCGAAGTCCTATTAATTGGGGCAGATGGAGAGCAAGTCGGCGTGGTACCCACTACTGAAGCAATGGCTATGGCGCAAGAAGCGTCGTTAGATTTGGTTCAGATTGCTGGTGATAGTACCCCCGTAGTGTGCAAGATAATGGACTACGGCAAACATTTGTTTGATATTAAAAAGAAACGTGCGGCTTCAAAGAAGAAGCAAAAGCAAACGCAAGTGAAGGAAATGAAATTTCGTCCTGGGACGGAAGATGGAGACTATCAGGTCAAACTACGCAACCTGACACGTTTCCTCGAAGCAGGGGATAAAGCCAAAGTAACGCTGCGTTTTCGCGGTCGAGAAATGGCACACCAACAGCTCGGGATGGAGCTACTCAAACGGGTCGAAGCTGACCTCGCTGAATTTGGTGCGGTCGAACAATTTCCAAAGATGGAAGGCCGACAAATGACGATGGTCATTGCCCCTAAAAGAAACAAATAGTTTTAGTGCTTTAACCAGTACAACAAGCTATTTGACTAACTATGGTGAGAGCTCACCTTTTATATAAGCATCTTTGTATAAGACTCTTTATATGAAGCTTATTATATGAAAAACAGGGCCGCCTTTAATTACATTTAACAATGCGAGTTTTAAAATGCCAAAAGCAAAAGTACACAGTGGCGCTGCCAAGCGCTTTAAAAAAACCGGAGCTGGCTATAAGCGTAAAAGCGCTAATAAAAGCCATATTCTTACTAAAATGACCACCAAGCGTAAGCGTCAGTTACGTGGCACATCCATTATTGATGCGGCAGATAAGCCGTTAATCGATAAGATGATGCGCGCCAACTAACTCACCCTTTATTTAACGCCGAAATTTTTAGGAGAACAAAATGCCTCGAGTAAAACGTGGAGTGGTAGCACGTCGTCGCCACAAAAAAATTCTTAAACAAGCCAAAGGTTACTATGGAGCACGTTCACGCGTATTCCGTGTTGCTAAGCAAGCGGTAACGAAAGCGGCGCAATATGCGTATCGCGATCGCCGTCAGCGTAAGCGTCAGTTTAGGGCCCTTTGGATTACCCGTATTAACGCAGCATCGCGCGCAAATGGCTTAAACTATAGCCGTTTAATTGCCGGTCTGAAAAAAGCGGAAGTGTTACTTGATCGTCGTGTACTCGCTGATTTAGCGGTTCATGATAAAGCAGCATTTAGCAAAATCGTCGAGATGGCTAAGTCTGCACTTGCGTAGGCTTTAAACGCTCAAGTTTATTTTGAGTGTTATCGGTTTACCGATCTTGATCGACGTAAAAAGGGGAAAGGGCGTATGCTCTTTCCCCTTTTTCGTAGTTTAAAAAGCGTTTTAAAACGCGCAATAAATGGCTGTTGTTTAATAGCCGACAATTTTCATCATCACAGGTGTGATATGTCTAACCAAGATAATTTACAAATGCTCACTGACACAGCGTTGAGTGCTATTAAAAGTGCTGAGTCTATAAAAACGCTAGATGATATTCGAGTTGAGTATTTGGGTAAAAAAGGCAGCATTACTGAGCAACTAAAAGCGCTGGGTAAACTGCCAAAAGAAGAACGCTCGGCGGCAGGTGCGCAAATTAATATTGCTAAGCAAGCGGTGCAGCGAGCCATAGAAGATCATCGCATTGCTTTAGAGACTGCCGAGTTAGCAGCGCGTCTGGCTAGCGAAAAAATTGATGTCACCTTACCGTCGCGTTGCGATTGTGGCAGTGCGCATCCGGTGACGATTACCATGCAGCGCATTCAGTCTTATTTTGAGCAAATTGGCTTTAGTGTTGCCGAAGGCCCAGAAATAGAAGATGACTACCATAACTTTGAAGCGCTGAATATTCCTGCGCATCACCCCGCTAGAGCGATGCATGATACGTTTTATGCGCGCAAGGCCGATGTTGACGGTGATAAACAAGAAGGTGCGCATGTTTTAAGAACGCATACCTCGCCCGTGCAAGTACGTGTTATGGAAACACAAAAGCCGCCTATTCGTATTGTTTGCCCTGGCCGCGTTTACCGCTGCGATTCCGATATTACCCATACACCGATGTTTCATCAGGTAGAAGGGTTAATGATTGATGAAGACGTGACCTTTGCGCATTTAAAAGGTGTAGTACAAGAATTTTTGCGCGTGTTTTTTGAAAAAGATTTAGCCGTACGTTTTAGGCCTTCTTACTTTCCGTTTACTGAACCCTCTGCCGAAGTGGATATAGAGTGTGTTATTTGTAGTGGTGAAGGTTGTCGCGTTTGTAAGAAAACCGGTTGGTTAGAAATTATGGGTTGCGGCATGGTGCATCCTAACGTTTTTGAACATGTAGGTATTGATGGCGATGTTTACACCGGTTTTGCTTTTGGCATGGGTGTAGAGCGTTTAGCGATGTTGAAATATGGCGTTACCGATTTAAGATTGTTTTTTGAAAATGACGTGCGATTTTTATCGCAGTTTTCTTAGCTGAATACGTTCGCCAACGAATGACTGTTTAGATTCATTCGTGAGTAGCGAAAACGTATAAAGATAAAACATTATTAAGCTTAATAAATTCAAGGTTATAAAATGAAAGTCAGTGAAAGTTGGTTGCGCGAATGGGTTAGCCCGAATGTTAAAACAGATCAGTTAATGCATCTGTTAACCATGGCTGGTTTAGAAGTTGATGGTGTTGAGCCTGCAGCGCCGGCATTTACCGGTGTAGTGGTTGGCGAAATTACCGCCATAGAAGCGCATCCCGATGCTGAAAAATTACGTGTTTGCACAGTATCAAATGGCAATACAGAAAGCCAAGTAGTGTGTGGCGCAAAAAATGCGGTTTTAGGTTTAAAAATTCCTTTTGCTCAGGTAGGCGCAGAGCTGCCCGGTGGCTTAACGATTAAACAAGCAGCGCTACGCGGCGTAGAATCGGCTGGCATGCTGTGTGGAGCCTCTGAGATCGGTTTAGAAGATGCCGTTGATGGTTTGCTTGAGTTACCTAACGATGCGGTTGTTGGGCAAGACATTCGTGAGTACTTAAACCTTGATGATGCCATTATTGAAGTTGATTTAACGCCTAACCGTGGTGATTGCTTATCGATGAACGGTGTGGCGCGTGAAACCGGCGTATTGACGGTGACCGATGTGGTTGCACCTGCCAATAATGCGGTAGCGGCCACTATTGAAGATGTTTTGCCTGTGACTCTATCTGCGGGTGAATACTGTTCTCGTTATGCGGGTCGTATTATTCGTAATATTGATTTGTCCGTATCGACGCCTTTATGGATGCGCGAAAAATTACGTCGCGCCGATGTGCGTTCAATTGATCCTGTAGTGGATGTGACTAACTACGTGATGATTGAATTGGGTCAGCCATTGCATGCATTTGATCTTGAGCGCATTAGCGGTGGTATTGATGTACGTTTAGCGCAGCAAGATGAATGCCTAACATTACTTGATGAAAAAGAAGTAAAGCTTAACGCCGACATGTTAGTGATTGCCGATAGTGAAAAAGCCTTAGCTTTAGCCGGCATTATGGGCGGCAACGATTCAGCGGTAACGACTAAAACACAGCATGTATTTTTAGAGTCCGCGTTTTTTGTGCCAGAAATTCATGCCGGTAAAGCACGTAATCTCGGAATGCATACCGATGCCTCGCATCGATATGAGCGCGGTGTTGATTCTAATTTACAAGTACGTGCTATTGAGCGTGCCACTGAGTTGTTGCTTAATATTGTGGGTGGACAAGCCGGGCCGGTAACCTTAGTAGAAGCCGAGCAGCATTTAAAGGCACAGCAAACCGTTGCATTGCGTGAATCACAAATTAAGCGTGTCTTAGGTTTTGCGATTCCTGCCGAGCGTGTATTAGATATTTTGGCGCGTTTAGATTTATCGCCAGTAGCAACTGATAGCGGCTGGACAGTGACTGTGCCATCGCACCGTTTTGATATTGAAATTGAGGCTGACTTATTAGAAGAGTTGGCACGTATTTACGGTTACGACCAATTACCTGTTGTACCGCCGGTTGCCAAGTTAGTGTTTAGTGAGCGTTCAGAAAGTGTATTAACGAGCCAAGATTTTTGTCGTAACTTGATAGCCAAGGGTTATCGAGAAG